>CAZHBR010000018.1:0-502 GCA_964530755.1 uncultured Oscillospiraceae bacterium
TTGCTCTTTCCCATTTAATTTAAATCTTAGTAGTTTGGACATATCTTTCACCTCCTAATGATTGATGGAAAGCTTCTAATATGGCTCTTTTAACAACAGGATTTACGATATGGTATTTATAGCTTTTTCTAGGAGAAGCTTCAATAGGGAAGATATTAGATATATCCTCCAGCCCTTGTTTTATCGTTTTCCCTTCCATTATCTTTTCTAATGAATAGGACCGAAAAGGTTTTGGATTTACCGCCCCGATGGCAATACGGATTTTGCTACAAATACCATCAATTAATGTTAAATGTATAGAAACTGATACTCTGCTTAAATCTTGCCCTTTTCTGCGCCCAATTTTAACATAAGAAAAGAATTGGTTATTATCTAAGCAAGGGATGAAGATTTTAGTTATTATTTCATTATGCTCCATAATTGTTTTGTTGCTAGATAGAAAAAAATCTTTGACTTGAACAATGCGCTCTCTATATATATTGGTTAATTCTACTCTCCCACC
>CAZHBR010000018.1:522-13773 GCA_964530755.1 uncultured Oscillospiraceae bacterium
GTGGCAATATTTCCGGCAAAGGTTGCCATGTTTCTAATAGGGGGGCTGGCAATTTTAGATAATGCCGCAGCCATGCCGGGGAAAGAGTTTATGTGATGGGAATTTTCAAATTGTTTGTATGTAGTGGCTCCACCTAGGACAAGAGTTCTCTTTTCATGCCTAATAAATTTTAATTCAGATAGGTCATGAATATAGATAAATGAACAGTCACTAATAATATTATTATGTATTGAAACCATAGCATCGGTACCCCCATTAAGTACAAGGGCATTATCAGTGCGATCTAACAATATTAAGGCCTCCTGTAATGATGCAGGATTGTATAATCGAAAGTTACTCAAATGACACACTCCCCTTTTTATTCTTATTTTTCATTTCTGTAATAATTCTTTCTTGCGTAAATGGGATAGTATTAAACCATACCCCGGTTGCATTAAATAATGCACTTCTTATTGCCGGTGCTGTTGCAATCAAAGGTGGTTCACCGGCACCCTTTGCCCCAAAGGGTCCCATATTATTTGATTTTTCAACAATAAAGGTAACTAAATTTGGCATATCCTTAATGCTTGGAATTATAAAATCTTTTAAGGAATCATTAACAACCCTGCCATCCCTTATTATGATTTCCTCCATTAAAGACCAACCGATCCCCATCATCGCACCTCCCTCTAGTTGTCCCTCTACTGTCATTGGATTAATAGCCTTGCCTACATCACATGCTAAAACGGATTTTAAAATTTCAATTTCTCCAGTTTTGTCATCGACCATTAGTTCGATACCGTGTACCCCGAACATATAGGCATGCATAGGGTTTCCCTGGCCTTTTACGTCGAAAGATGGCTCAGGGGGAAACCAATAGCCCGAAGCGTCTAAAACGATCCTATAATTTTTTGCATATGCACAAATATCTTTAAATGAAATAGAATTCTCTGCTTTATTTCGTTGGAAATACAATCCTTGTTCATGTATAATTTCATCAGGGTCACATAAAAAGTGCTTGGCGGTTGCTATTATAAGATTTTTAATTAACGTATCACAAGCATTAATTAAAGCATTTCCGACAAACGTTGTTGATCGCGACGCTACAGTTGGGCCAGAATTAGGTGTAATATAGGTATCAGAGTAAGAAATGTGGACTTTATGCATATTGATGTGCAATGTTTCGGCAACAATTTGTGAATATACGGTGTTTGAACCCTGTCCCATTTCGCTTGTGGATACTGCAGCATGAACGGATCCGTCAGGTAGAACGCTTATGTAACAAAGGGCCCCTTCGGATGAATTAGGCATTCCTATACCATACATAAAAGCCGCAAGGCCTTTACCCCTTTTGTTGTTATTATTAAACGTATCGACGGGAGAATCCTTTTTAAGTTCCTGTTCAACTAAAGTCAAACATTCAGAAATGCCAATACCCATGGTTTCTTTCATTGTTTGCCCAAATATTGTTTTATTTCCAGCTGCTAACATATTGATTCGTCTGATTTCAACAGGATCTGCATCTATTATTGTCGCAAGCTCATCAATTTGACTTTCCATTGCAAAATGAACCTGTGGCGCCCCAAATCCCCGCATAGCAGCGGAATACGGATTATTAGTAAAAACAGAGTAGGCCTTTACATTAGCATTAGGAATTGAATAAACACTTCCTGCATACATAATAGTTCTTTGTGTTAGTGCATGCGCAGAACCATGTAATCCACTCATAGATGCGTAGGCACCTTTATCAAGGATGATTCTTACATCAATGCCTGTTATTATGCCTTTTCTATTGGCGGCTATACGATGATGTATATAAGCAGGATGTCGTTTCCCAGTGATCCTAAAAACCTCCTCTGCGGAAAGTTCTACGCATACAGGCTCTTTTGTTTTCATGGCTAGCAGGCCTGCAATAACTGCAACATCGAGGCAAGAATCTTCTTTACCCCCAAAACCACCGCCTATTACAGGAGAAATTACACGTATATTTGCCTGTGGCAAATTAAATACTGAAGCTAATGCACTTAAACTAGAATATACTGCCTGCTGCGGTGCAGTAATTACTAAACTTTTATCAGATGAATTGTACTCTGCTATACAACAATCTAATTCTAAGTAAGCATGTTCAATCATAGGTGTTTTATAATCGTTTTCTATTATAATCTCTGCATCCCGGAATGCTTTATCTGTATCTCCTTTAGAAAGTCCAAGTTCCAGCATAATATTATTTTTCATCGCAAATGGATGATTTTCGTGAATCAATATGCTATTTTCTTTCATAGCCTCTCTAGGGTCATCTATTACAGGTAATATTTCATATTCTACTGTGATCATGCTTAATGCGTAAATTGCAGTTCTTTCGTTTACGGCTGCTACAAAGGCTATTGGGTCCCCCATATATCTCACTTTATCTTCGGCTAAAACCGGTTTGTCTGCAGCGAAGACTCCATATGTTTTGCTACCCGGAAGATCTTTGGCGGTAATTACGGCTGAAACGCCGGGTATCAGTTTAGCACGGCTAGTATCAATTTTTTTAATATTGGCGTGTGGATACTTACTAAAAAGCGCCTTTCCAATTAGCATGTTTTTTGTCTTTAAGTCGGCCGTATATTTAGCTGTACCTAAAGCCTTTGATAGGGCATCGGTGCGTGGTATTCTTTGGCCAATATAACGATATGTATTTAAATTACTGCTCATTCAAGTCCCCTTTCTCCCGTGGATATTGACAACCTTTATCTAGGTTTGAATTATTTTCATGTGCGGCGATTCTATAGTGTTTTCTGGCTATGAAATTATGGCGATAATTCTTGGCACTTTATCTATATGCTGACGAACTATTCTTGCAACTTTCACGCCAAAAGAGATTAATAATATTTGTTGTAGGAATATATTATGATGGATTATTAATTGCTTATTTATCTGTTGTAGGGTAACATTAAATTAGTATTCACAAACAAATTGTATTGAAAAAAATCAAAAATAGTTTAGATATGGAAAAATGAAATGGATTTTTTCAAGGAATTTATTGACGTATTTAATTATATTGATGATGAGATTTTAATAACAGATGCCAATGCCCGTGTGATTGCTGTTACGCCTTCGTGTCGAAAAGTTTATGGATTAGAACCCGACGAAGTGATCGGCAAAACAATTGAGGAGATGGAGCTTTCTGGCGTACATACACCTTCGGCAACTCCAATTGTTCTTGAAAGAAAAAAAAGAATAACAATTTTACAAGAGACCCAATATCAAAGGAAAATTGTTGTTACCAGTAGTCCGGTTTTTAATGATGATGGGGAAATATTTCGTGTGGTTTCAATTTGTAAGGATATAACGGATATTCTTAATGGATCAAAAGACAAGATGGCTTCTATATTTAATAACGAATATAAAGAATCATGTAGCACCGCAGGTAGTATAGTGGTAAATAGTCAAGCGATGAGAGAAATCGAGCAGGTAATAGACATAATTGCGCATGTTGATTGTAATGTACTGATTGTTGGTGAGACCGGGACGGGCAAGGGTGTTATCGCAAGGGAAATACATAAAAGAAGTAATCGGAAACATGGAATGTTTGTTCACATCAATTGTAGTGCGATTCCCGAAAATTTATTAGAGTCAGAACTGTTTGGCTACGATCCAGGCGCTTTTACTGGTGCAAATAAACAAGGTAAAATAGGGCTTTTTGAGGCTGCTAACGATGGCTATCTATTTTTAGATGAAATCGGCGATATGTCATTAAATTTACAGGTAAAACTTTTAAACGCCATAGAATCTAAAGAAATTATCCACTTGGGCGGATCAAAACCAATTCAGGTGAATTGTCGAATAATCGCCTCCACAAATAGAAATCTGGAAGAATGTGTTGTGATGGGTACTTTTAGGAGGGATTTGTTTTATAGATTGAATACTGTTTATATTTCCATTCCCCCTTTACGGAAGCGGTATGAAGATATAGAACCGTTAATCAGATATTATTTAAATCAGCATAATAAAAAATACAAAAAAAATATTTCGTTAACTGTAGATGCGATGGAGGCTTTATTAAAGTATCATTGGCCAGGGAATATTCGTGAGCTTTCTAGTATTATTGAACGTCTAACCATTTTTTCCTCTCAGGAAGTTATAGATATTAAAGATGTTATTAAGTGCATTTCTCCAAGCCCCCATTTTTTCGGTGCATCACCAATAATATATTTAAAAGAATTGGTTCCTATCAAGGAGGCAACTGAAGAAATAGAAAAACAATTGTTAAAAATGGCAAAAAATCAATATGGATCGACTACTAAAATAGCAAATGTATTAAAAATTGATCAAGCAACTGTTTATAGAAAGTTGAAAAAGTATGAATTATTGTAATATCAAAAATATTTTTGTGGGATGCTTCATATCGTTTTTGTGTCAAAGGTTATGGGAATTCGCATAGATATATGCAGTTATGCAAATTGTAGTATCTAGTTTTGGGCTCAAGAAAATTCTTATTGGTATTATTCTATAATATATTAATAGATTTTCAAGATAATACTGCTAAATGAATACAATCCTTTTACAACAATCCTCTGGTATGATTGTTGCATTATTTTCAGATTATTGCAATTAATTATGATGAGATGGAGGTGGATTAGGCATGATGACAACCGGGATTTGGGTATTTGTTATTGCATTTGGCTTAAGTATGATCTTTATTGGCGTATATTTCTATCGAAAACAAAGTAATATGGAAGATTTTTTAGTTGCCAAAAGAAATCTTGGTTTTTGGGTAATGATTGGGACAGTAATCGGCACTAGCATTGGAGGATCAACCGTTGCCGGTTATATGAGCTATGGCTGGACATACGGAATTGGTGGTTATTGGAATGCTTGGCCAATTTATGTCGGTATGCCCATTTGGGTTTTTTTATTTTCTAGGCGACTTAATAAATTTGCACAATATACGATTCCTGATGTAGTTGAAATGCGTTATGATGAAAAAACGCGAACAGTGAGCTCTTTTATTTTTATTTTTCAACATGTAGCAGTTATAGGTGTACAAATAGTGGCTATGGGATCGGCATGTAAAGTTTTATTTGGCATGTCGTTTAGCACCGGCGCAATAATCGGTACAATAATTATAATGACCTATTGTTGGCTTGGCGGGTTATCTGCTGTGGCTGTTACAGATGTTATACAGGCTATATTATTGTCAATTACTATGATTGCAGTGCTAGTGGCAGGGATTAGCTTCTTAAATGGCGGATTTGGGGAATTTGTTAGCTTAGGTAACTCTCAAATGCCTTCAGGAGGGTTCAACTTTTTTAGTCCTGGTGGTGCAAAGCTTGTTTCGTGGGCATTAATATGGTTTCCTGGAAACTTTATATGGCAAGGGATGTGGCAAAGAGCGTATTCAGCAAGGGACGAAAAAGCAGGTGTTACCGGAATGACAATTGGTTTTGTTGTCACCCTTATTTTGTGTTTATTGCCTTTCTTGGGTGGAATAGTGGCTCATGGCATACTCCCTGCTGATACTGCAGGAGGGGATGTGTTCACTGCTATGATAGTGACTCTTTTCCCAAAAGGCATCGCAGCACTTTTATTAGTAGGATGGGTGGCTGCTATTATGTCAACTGCGGATTCATATGTTCTGTCAGGGACGGGTAATCTGGTCCGCGATATTTATCAAAAAATGATAAACCCAAAAGCTACGGATAAACAATTGTTAGGTGCTAGTCGTTGGGCTGTAATAATTTTATGTGGCTTGGGTTTAATCTCCGCTTTATGGTTACCTAATCTGATGTCACTATGGCTACTTGGCTCGGGTATAAATATCTCGGCGAATTTTTTCCCGATCTTTGCTGCATGGTTTTCACGCCGTGTAAATTCTACAGGTGCTTTTTGGTCAATAATAGCAGGGGCGGCCGGGTCAATTATATGGACAATACTGTTTGGTCCTGATGGGTATAATAACGTTGTACATCCCGTGCTTATTGGGTTTCCTGCTGCAGGAATAACGATGTTTGTTGTTAGTTATTTGACATCACCTCCGCCTGCGGAAAAAGCAAAGGCTTATTGGTGGGATTATAAAGAATAAGCGTGCAACTAAGTGTGTTGGTGGGTGCCATTGATAAAAACAAGCAAAACAGGTCATCCTCCAACACACTGTAAATGATGGCGCTGGAAGAATGTTTAATTGCAATCAATTGGATGAAAAAATAATCAGAAGGGAGCGATAGCCGTATGAATGAATATTATCATAATGGTTCTAGACTTTGGCCACCACCGGAAGAATATTCAGCATTATCAAAAGCAGAATTCCCGATTAAAGAAGAGGAATTCAAAAATCGTATTTCCAGGGCAAAAACTGCAATTTCTGATAGCGGGCTTGATGCTATGGTTCTGTTTGGTGATGGCTATCGACCGGGAAATTTACGTTACCTTGTTAATTATTTGCCACCAAGTTCCTGGCGTGTCGGAATTGTTTTAATCCCTGCTGCGGGTAAGGATACTTTATTCATTGACCGTCCTATTGAATGGTGGGTCAAGGAAAGGGCATATGTAGATGATATTCGCTGCTCAACTGTCCAATGGCATGGAGATAATCGACACGTACATAATTTGGTTGAATGTATAAAAGAAAGAAAATTAGATAAAGGGCGGATTGGAATAGCCGGAATGGATATTATGCCCGCAAACTTTTTTATTACAATTAAGAATGAATTGCCATATGCAACGATATCCGATGCTACAAGTATTATAGAAAATTTAAAAATAATCAAAAGCCCAACTGAAATTGCCTTAATCGAAATAGCGTGTAGAATTGGTGATGCTGCAATGAAAACTGCAATAGATGTCATTAGGGAAGGTGTTAAGGAAAGTGAGATAGCATTAGCCGCTGAAGACACAGCAATTAATTTAGGCGCTGATTCCTGGGGTTGGTTGCAATTTTTCAATGTGGTATCAGGGAAAGAAACTAGTTTGCCTGTTATGAGACAACCACTTGCAACAAGAAGAAAGGTTATGAAAGGAGACTTGGTAATTGTTGATTTGGCTATATTTTACCAAGGCTATTGTTGCGATTTTAACCGTATGGCAATCGTAGGTGAACCTACAGCCGAGCAACAAAGAATGTTTGATGTATCACTAGAAATGGAACAAAGTTTACTAAAGATGATAAAGCCTGGTATCATTGCGAAAGATTTATTTAATCATGCAAACCAGATAGCCATTGATGCAGGATACAAAGATTTTGCCCCCCAAGTACATGCGGGTCATGGAATTGGTTTGGAGGTGGGTGAATTACCAATGATTACACCACAAGCTAAAACAGTCCTACAACCGGGCATGGTAATAGCAATTGAACCAGGACTGGGCATTCCAGGCAAAGAGGGGTACAGGACAGAGGATAATATTGTTGTAACCGATACAGGTTGTAGAATCCTAACATCTGCTCCTCGTAAATTATTTTGTCGTTGAACGTTTTTATCATACGTGAATTCTATCGTATATTGTAATGATGGGGGATGAATATAATGAATGATTTTATGATTGAGCAAGATTTACTTATTCCAATGGAGGAGTTTGAAGAACGCTGGCACAAAGCAAGACAATTAATGAAAAATGAAAATATAGATGTCTTATTGGTTTTTTCAGATGGTTATCGCTATGGAAATGTACGTTATATGGCTAATTATATAAGTCCAAGTTTATGGAGGTTAGGGTTGCTAATTCTACCTTTAGAAGGTGACCCGACTTTAATTATAGATCGTGAAGGTTGGGTGAAGCGTCTAAAACTTTTTTCTCCGGTAAAAAATATTATAGCAGCCCATACAGCGTGGCACGGAGGATTTACGCTTCTTGAAACGACAATAAGTTTATTAAAGGATAAAAATCTATTAGATTCAAGGATAGGCGTTGCAGGGTTAGATATTATGTCAGGAACATTTTATCAATATATTTTAGACAATATACCTGATGGGATTATAAATGCGGACAAAATATTAGAAGAACTCCGCTATGTAAAAAGTGAAAATGAACTAAGTCTTATAAAAAAAGCAACTGCAATAGGTGAGAAAGCATTATTAGATGGTATGTCAATTTGTGTTGAAGGGGTTAGTGAATTATATGTGGCAGCCGAGGTTAGAAAAAATATGATAGCCGGAGGAGAGTACTTTTGCGCTAGCCTCCCTTATCTTTACGTTCAATCGGGACCCGAAACAATATTTCCATTGCGACAACCTTATGCGACTCAACGAAAAATGCAAAAAGGTGACATGGTATTTATTGATATGAGTTTACCGTTTGGAGGATATGTGACAGATATGACACGAACAAAAGTCATAGGGCCGCCATCTTTAGAGCAAAAAAGGATACTCGAAGCGGTTATGGAGGCCCAGAAGGCCTGTTTTGATGTGGCAAAACCAGGCAGAAAGGCGTGCGACATTTGGGAAGCCGGACGGCAGGTAATGGAAGCGTATGGCTACGAGGAAGGCTATATACAAGCTTATTCAGGCCATGGGATTGGTGTTGAAATCGGTGAAGGCCCTCTTTTAAATAAAGATGACACTACTGTTTTAAGGCCGGGTATGGTTTTAGCAATAGAACCCGGTTTGTATTTCGATGATATAGGCGGTGCAAGAATAGAGGATGTAGTTCATATAACTGAAAATGGATGTGATATTTTAACTACCATTGAACCTGATATCTGGTAATCAGATTAAATTATAGAAAGGATGACATCCAAATGAAAGAAGCAATTCAACCGTGTAGTCTTCCAAAGCCTAAAGGCTCTTATTCCAGATGCGTAAAATCCAAAGATATGATTTTTACCGCAGGAATTGGGCCAATAGATCCAACGACAGGTCTACTAAATACCGGAAGCATTGAGGAACAAACAAAACAGACGATTGCTAATCTTAACACCACACTAAATGCTGGAGGGGCTGATCTTGATGACATAGTTCAGTTAACAGTTTATTTAAGTGATTTTAACGACTATGCGGGATTCAATAAATCATTTGATGAATATTTTTTGCCTTACGTAAAGTCATTGCCTGCTCGAGCAACAATTCAGGCAGCGGCTTTGTATGGTGAAATTAAAATTGAAATAGTTGCCATAGCCATTATATAGTTGGCCAAACAATCCGGCATTTTTTAAATGAAGCATGATTGTAAGATTTTCGGATATGATAATTGAAAAAATAAAATAAATACGGTAAAAAGAATATGAATAATATCAAAGGGATGAATGAACGTCTGGTACACCCGGTAAAGCCCCTTTACGATGGTGATTGCAGGGTGCTAATACTTGGTACGTTTCCTTCCCCAAGATCAAGGGAGGGTAGATTCTTCTATCATCATCCCAACAATCGGTTCTGGAAGATCATGGCCGAAATAACCGGATCAAATGTACCTTTAACGATTGCCGATAAAAAGGACTTAATGCTGAATAACCATATAGCTTTATGGGATGTCATAGCAAGCTGCAGGGTACAGGGTGCCGCGGATAGCAGCATAAGGGACGTGGTCCCTACGAGGCTGGATGAAATTTTGGCATGGTCATCTGTAAATAAAATTTTTGCAAACGGTAATACCGCCTTAAGATTATATATGAGGTATCATTTCCCTTTGACGAAAATGCCTATCACGGGGTTGCCGTCAAGCAGTCCGGCCAATGCTAGATGGAGCCTTGAAAGCCTGATCAAGGAATGGCGGCAGATTATGGATTGGGTTCAAAAGTAAAAGAGTGTCAAATTACTGCACCAAATCACCTGTCGGAAAATAGTCTGATATATGGATGTTAAAAAGGCGGGTGATTTTTTTATGTATAAAATTGTTGTTATAGGAGGCGGTTGGTCCGGCTGCGCTGCTGCATTGGCGGCAAGGAAGGCCGGTGCAGATGTTACTTTGATTGAAAAGACCGATATGCTGCTTGGGCTTGGAAATGTAGGCGGCATCATGAGAAATAATGGACGGTATACTGCGGCGGAAGAGAACATCGCTTTAGGAGCTGATGAGTTCTTCGATATCACCGATCGATTATCAAGGCATGTGAACATCGATTTTCCGGGTCACAACCATGCAAGTCTGTACGATGTTATGAAGGTTGAGCCCCAGGTCCGCAGGCTGCTTTCGGAAAGAGGTATTACAATAAAGACTGTCGCAAGGGCTGTGGATGTCGCCATGGACTGTGAAGGAAAGATCATGAGAAGTATAACCCTTGCCGACGAGACCACAATAGAAGGCGATGCCTTTATTGAGACCACAGGCTCAACAGGGCCTATGGGTAACTGTCTTACTTACGGGAATGGATGCTGCATGTGCATACTCAGATGTCCGGCTTTTGGGCCTAGGGTCAGCATCACTCAGAAGGCGGGAAAAGTGGATATAATGGGACAGAGAAGGGACGGTGCTTTTGGGGCGTTCAGCGGCTCGGGAAAATTGGAGAAAGGGTCTTTGTCTGATGGGATAAGAAATGAACTGGATGATAAGGGGGTTGTCATTTTGCCCTTACCTTCCGCTCTGGTATCAAAAGATAAGCTTGATTTGAAGGTGTGTCAACAATATGCTATGGATCAATATGCGGAAAACATAATACTGCTGGACACAGGCTATGCGAAAATCATGACGCCCTATATACCGTTGGATATGCTAAGACAAATTGAAGGGCTTGAAAATGCGCGCTACGCAGATCCCTATGCCGGGGGTAAGGGAAATTCCATCCGATACTTGTCCGTTGCAGAGCGGGAGGATGACATGAAGGTTAAAGGCATAGAAAATATGTTTTGCGGAGGAGAAAAATCAGGTCTCTTTATCGGGCATACAGAGGCGATTTCCACAGGTACGCTGGCCGGCTACAACGGGGCGAGATATCTAAAGGGCATGCGTACATTAGAGCTCCCCAATCAGATCGCCGTAGGAGATATCATCTCTTTTGCCAACAGACAGATTGAAAACAAGGATGGGCTTATGACGAGATATACTTTTGCTGGTTCCGTCTATTTCGACAGGATGAAGGAAAAGGGTCTTTATACAACAGATAAAGAAACCGTAAGAAATCGAATCAGAAAATATGATCTTGAAAATATATATAAAGAAAGAATCCTTTGATGCGGGCTGTCTTGATGCACCTTTTAAAAAAGGGTATAATAACGACAGAAACTGCAGGTAGGTAGGGATATATGAGACTTAATAAATATATTGCGCAGGCAGGCTTGGCCTCGCGAAGAAAAGCGGATTTGCTGATTGAGTCCGAAAGAGTAAAGATAAACGGCGAAGTAATGGATGTGCAAGGCTATATCGTCAAAAAAGATGATGTGGTGGAGGTAGACGGCAGCATAATTGAACCCGTAAAAAAGTATGTGTATATTATGCTCAATAAGCCAAAAGGTTATTTGACGACTGTTTCTGATGATAAGGGACGACCCACTGTTATGGATCTTGTCGGAGATATGGACGAAAGGGTTTTCCCTGTCGGGAGGCTGGATTACAATACTAAAGGTATGCTTCTTTTGACCAATGACGGGGATTTTGCTTTTCGCATGTCCCACCCAAGCCATCAAATTTCTAAAACCTACAAGGCAAGGGTGGCCGGCAATCTTTCGCGGGAACGGGTCGCCCGCTTGAAGAAAGGTGTGGACATAGGAGGCTTTATAACATCTCCCGCTTCAGTCAACGTGATCAGGCAAATGGATCATCAGGCCGTTGTGGAAATTAAAATAAAAGAAGGCAAGAATCGTCAGGTTCGCAAGATGTTTGCGGCTGTAGGCAATAAAGTGCTCGATCTGGAGCGCATAGCGACCGGAAATCTCATGCTTGGGCATTTAATGCCCGGCCATTATCGTAAGCTTACAAAAAATGAACTGGATCGGTTATTTTCGGAATGACTCGCAGGGAGCATGCGGATATCGGACATATCGGCGTCATAGTGCCGCGGCTTGCAGTTGACAGTAAAGGTGATCTTGTCAATTGGTTCCGGATTGCTTCATATCAAAACCATTTGTTTCGCTTAAAATATATGAAGCTTCCCAGGGCTACCGCGAGCGAGATCGCAATTATGACAGGATAGGCAAAAGCCCACCTGTATTCCGGCATTTTAAGATTCATTCCGTACCAGCTTGCGATTAAAGACAGGGGCAGGAATATTGCTGTAATGGTGGTGAATAGCTTCATGACACTGTTTTGGTCTATGTCGATCTTTGTCTGATACGCTTCTCTTACCTGAGATACATAATCCTGAAGATTCTCTATTTCGGCCAGAAGCCTTCCGACCCGATTTGTAAGTATCCGAAAATAACTCAATTCTTTTTCTGCCAACAGTCCGTTATCATTTTCCTCTATAGCAGAGGAAATGGCAGACAGCTGATTGTAGTAGCGCTTGTAGGAAAGCAGTTTTTTGCGAAGCCCTATAATGTCTTTTGTGTAATCACGATCTTTTGCCGTTATTAAGGCTTCCTCCACGAATGTCGCTTCTTCTTGTATTCCCTCTAAAATAGTGGAATCCTCGTACGTCAAATGGTCGAAAAAGAGCTGAAGCACTCTTTCTAAGGACAGGCTTCCCACCCTTTCTTCACCGCTTCGGATCAGGCTGAGCAATTTGGCAGGTCCGCCTTCCTCCAGGTTGTCGCAGACAAAAACCAGCAGATTATGTCTGAAGTAGATGTGGACGCTGTCGTAGCTGTCGATTGGATCCTGTGGCGAAGGAATGTTAAGGGACATGAAATCGAAGCCCTCATGGCTTTCAAATCTCGAAGTCTGCCCTTTTATGCAGTCACCTAGAATGCGCTTGTCTATCTGCAGCAGGGGTCCGTAGTGGGTGAACTCTTTGCCGTTAAATATACAAAGACAAGGCCTGAAATCGATACTTTCATGGGGAATCGTCTCGCTTTCCGCAAGTCTTCCCTCATCGATGTAATAGATCATTGTTTTCCCTTTCCTTCCTGCGCATAAGCCTTGCTTATAAAGCTGAGAAAACAGTCTATGTCCTGCCTGGAGGAAAATACCGCTCTGGCGTTTGTTGCCCTGCCCCCCCCTTTTCCTTTCCATATTGCCGCATTGTCTTTGACGATTTTCCCGCAGTCGATGTTTCCATTGCTTAAAAGTATCACGGTATTATCATCTGTGGCAATCAAGGCAATGAGATTCGGCATATCCTTAGGTAAAAGACGGGACAATGCGATGAGGTCGTCGGGTTTTAGGAAGGGGTATTCGCGTATCAGGGGTTTTTCAGTTTTGACTGCTTTAAGTATCTCGTCTTTTTGCTCGTTTAGGTAGACTTTCTTCAGATCATACAGCTCCTGC
>CAZHBR010000019.1:0-13628 GCA_964530755.1 uncultured Oscillospiraceae bacterium
GATATTATTACATCGCGCGGGGTCAGCCTTTGATATAAAGCCTATTCGGGCACCTGAAGAAGGTGAATTGGGTCTTAATTCGCCTCATATCTCCTATGAAGGAAATGATTATTAGCCATAATTTTCTCTGATAAAGTTTTAAACAGTATTGGAGGCACCATTGGAACAGGATGTTGGGTGATGCGAACCGACTTCGTGTTAAGGCTTGCTTTTTAGCGTGCCTTGTTTTTTTAGTGCGGCGGCGTGGCGGAAACCTGCGGTGAAAATCGGTTCTATTACGCTTTTGAGAAAATGCCTTGACACTGTGGTCTATAGATTGTAAACTGAAAGCAAGTCTAATAGATGTAGACCGAGTGTGTTTTTAGGAGTTAACGATGAAAGAGTTTAAACTGACGGAAATGGAAGCTAAATTCGCCGATATTATTTGGAAAAGGGAGCCCGTGGGATCCGGGGATTTAGTTAGACTGTGTGAAATCGAGTTTTGCTGGAAAAAATCAACCACTTATACTATGCTGAAAAGATTGCAGGAGAAAAATGTTTTTGAAAATAGAAACGGAACAGTTGTGTCGCTGATTAAGAAAGAGGATTTTTATGCAAAACAGAGCAAACAATTGCTTGAAAAAGGTTTTGGTGGATCCCTGCCAAGATTCGTAGCTACATTCGTCAGGAGCAATTGTTTGAGCGATAAAGAGATCAGCGAGTTACAGCGGTTGATTGACGAACATAAGGATATATAGGTATGGAGAAAGTATTTTTACAATTTCTTAACATGAGCATTACTGCAAGCTATGTTATTTTGCTAATAATTATCGTCCGCTTACTGTTGAGAAGGGTACCTAAAATTTTTTCATATGCTTTGTGGTCGATAGCCTTTGTAAGACTAGTATGTCCGTTTTCTGTTGAAAGCTGTTTCAGTCTGATTCGATTCGATACAAAAGCCATACCTAATGCAGTTGTGCATGGAAATGTGCCCCGGATTGATGGGGGCATTTCTGCAATCGATATTTACGCAGGCCATGCAATGCCTGCAGAGGCTGTGCAAGCAAGCGCGCATTCTATACATATGTGGATCGTTGTCGGGGCATATGTTTGGCTGTTTGGGATTTTTGTTCTGATCGCTTACAGCATTCTTGCAAGTGCCGGACTGTATAAAAAGCTTAAGCCCTCCGATTTAATTCAAAAGAATATATATGAGAATGAGAACATCAGAACCCCTTTCGTTTTTGGTATTCTTAGGCCCAAGATTTACCTACCTTCAAATTTGTCCGATAAGGAAAGGGTTTACATCATCAAGCATGAGCAAACTCATATCAGAAGATACGATCATGTAATGAAACCCCTGTCATTTTTAGTGCTATGTGTGCATTGGTATAATCCACTTGTATGGGCCGCCTTCCTTCTCATGGGAGAGGATATGGAGCTTTCCTGTGATGAAAGTGTCATAAAACAATTGGGAGGCGACATTAAAAAGGATTATGCAAGCTCGATTCTTTCCTTGTCAGCCAGGAAGCGAAAAAAATGCGGATGTCTGCTGGCCTTCAGCGAAAACAGTACGAAAGGACGTATTATGAACATTTTGAACTATAAAAAGCCTGCATTCTGGATGGTTTTCTCCTCTATTCTCATTGTGTCTGCGATTGGATTAGCGCTTTTGACCAACCCCCAAGCTGAAAGGATGACGGAAAGGGATTATGCAGAACAATTCGTTCAAACACAAATTGCCGCCTACAAAGATGCAAAGTGGGCTGATTTTACGAATATTGATTATGAAATCATAAAGTTTGATAAACTGGACAGATTTGAAGATATATTGGATTCTCCGGTAGAAATCTGGCATATCGAATATCGCTGGAGAGCGGACGATATAGAAAAAGCTTCATTAGGGAATGTGAATTATATTGACGGATGGATTTTTGAAGATAACAGCATGGGATTTAAGGCTTTAGTGTTTTCATATGATACGTCTGCTCCCGAATTTTTAGGTAGTATCTTTTCGATTGACGGATTAAACGGAAACGGCGAAACGGTGGCGGGACGGGAAACGCTGCTTAGGGTTTATTTAGAGCAACAAGGGTTGCTTCCCCGTGAAACATATTCGGGGGATCATGTCATCGTTGAATTTCCCCTTTCTACCGGGGAGACCTGTCGGCTTCTTTTATCGCAGCCCAGCACCCAAGGGGATTTGGGAATTTGGTGTATTGAGCGATGGATGGACGGCAATGGGTCTGTATATTATGATATTCCCGCAACTGAAGGCAGAATAGGGGAATATTATGATTCCTTGCAAATAACATGTGATGAGGGGCATAAACCGTATCTTATTGATCCGGTGCATGTGGCATTGGAATATATTAACGGGAGTGAGGGGTTGGGACAAAGGACAGGTTTTGATAAGCTAAAGATACAATATCATGCTACGGCTGCGGATTTCCTTGAAACTCCGACTAGCCATTATATAGGTTACATCAGCAATTTTACTATAGATGAGTATGCAAAACCATATTTTCATCTTGATCGGATTGAATGGCTGACTCTTGAGGATGAAAAAAGATTAAAAGAGCTTAACATCAACCCGGATGATCTGCCAAACGGATTCTACATTTATAATCCCGTAAGCTATCCGATGTTTCATCAGGTTTCAAATGAAGCGGAATACAGCATCATTGTTTCCGGGACGAATGGCGTGATCCATAGGATAGTCACATTAAATGAATTCATTCAGCATCTTGACAATTTTGGGGAATTTGCGCCTCCTTTTCATATAATCACTAAAGACGGATATGTACAAAGCATTACTGAACAGTATGTACCGTAGTTTTTACGGTTTTTGAATAAAAGATGACAGCCACGAGATAAGGAAAACATCGATCAGTCAAGCTGATCTTTTTTTAGCAATAAACCTGAAACCTGTTTCATTTTAATCGTTAAGCGAAGGAGTGTGAATTTTATGTTTACCTGCAATGTAAAAAGAATGGAAGATAAAATCCGGACCTTCAGCAAATTCGGTGATGCGGGCCATGGCGGCATCACCAGGTATTCCCTGTCAAAGGAGGCTCTTATGGCCAGGGCCGAATTCAAAAAAAGAATGGAAGCTATAGGAGCGATTATTGAAGTCGATGATGTGGCAAATATATATGCAACAATTCTCGGATCCGATCCTCATGCTAAAAGGATTGTAATGGCATCACATGTAGATTCTGTCAGAAACGGCGGCAATTATGACGGCATATTAGGCGTCATGGGTGCCATGGAGGTTCTCGAAACTGTTGTGGAAGAGAACATTTCCCACAGGCATCCTTTTACTGCTATGATATGGACAAATGAGGAGGGATCTTTATATCCTCCCGCCATGATGGTTTCCGGCATAGTTTGCAACGATTATCTGCCGTCTGCCATAGCGAAGAATTTTAAAACAGGGGATATGCTGGCCTCAAAAAGTGTGCTCAATGCCTCCGAAACATTTGGCTTTGCTCTTGAAGCATCAGGCTATAAAGGGGAATATAAATACAGGCTGAATCCGAAGCAATACGAAGCTATGTTTGAGCTTCATATAGAACAGGGACCCGTTTTAGAAGATGCAGGTAATGAGATAGGTGTTGTAGATTGTGTCCTTGGGATGTTTAACTACAGGGTCAGTTTTTACGGGCAGTCTGCGCATGCAGGGACATTTCCAATGCATAAAAGGAAGGATGCGCTGTATGCTGCTGCGCTGGCATTGAATCATCTTCATAAGGAAATTGATAAATTGAATAGACCTGAATTAGTCTATACGACGGGCGAAATTATTTGCCGGCCCTGCGTACATACGGTTATACCTGATTTTGTTGAATTTTCTTTGGATGTAAGACATGAGGATCCGGAGGTGCGGGAGCAGGTTTTAAACATAGTAAAATGTCTTGAGGATAAAAATTGGTCCGGATGTAAATGTGAAGTAAGGGAAGCATGGGCAAGAGATACAGTTTATTTCGATCGCGGGCTGATGGAATTTGTCAAACAATCTGCAGAGGAATCCGGCTTCCCGCATCAATATATTCATTCGGGTGCAGGTCATGATGCTCAGTTTGCCAGTTATATGATGCCCGCGACTATGATATTTGTTGTTTCAAAGGATGGTTTATCCCATACGGAGATGGAATACACAACGTCAAAGCAATGCACTGCCGGTGCCACCGTCATGTTGAATGCTGTGCTTAAGGCTGATGCAAAATAGGTGACAAAGAGGTATTCTTCATCGGCAGTAAAGGCCGCTGATCATATTGCAGCAGCCTTTTATTTTTGCTTTGGGGCATAAAACAGGCCGGGCGGTAACTTTATTCCGGAAGTTAAATATAATATTAATAAAACTTAAGGAGGTCGGACTCATGGACGATGAATATGTCAAGGGTGATAATTTGAAATTCCCGGATACTGTTGCAGCGGAAGAGGTATTTGCCGCGCAAAGAGAAATTACAGCGAAAAATGCGCTGATCGAAAATATCTTTGTAAGGAATAGGATAGGGCACATTACAATTTCCTATGAGGTAGAAGATCGAAACCGGATAATTTTGATGCAAGTGGTGACACTTGTAACCGGAAGGGATACGCGAATAAGGGATCAATTTGGAAATAGAATAGGGGCGAATGAACTAAGAAGAGGTATGGTTGTAAATGCGAGCTTCTCATCCGCCATGACAAGAAGCATACCGCCTCAGGCAAGGGCTTTCAGCATAGTTGTAATAAAAAATGACAGCACTTCATTGATCGAAGAAGGAAGAGTAGTCAGAACCTTTACAGAAGGCAGAAATGGATACATTCTGACCGGTGTTCCAAATGATCCAAATCGGCAGATGCGATACTCTGTCAGCAGAAGGACAGAATTAAGGGACAGGGAAGGAAACAGGATAACATTGCGGGATATACGCCCGGGACAGATAGTAAGAATTGAAAGGGCATCATTTCAAACGGCTAGCATTCCGCCACAGACAAGCGCTCTTACAGTGCAAATACTGTCAGGCTCGAATAAATGAAAGGGAAATGGTGAAAATAGCTAAAGAGTAAAATGATGCGGTGAGGATAACAACATGAAAAAGAAAGCAATTGTGTGCGGGATTATAATTCTTATTTTGACCGTTTCGTTATGCGGATGTGAAAAATCCGGTAAAAACGAAGGCAAGGATGAGGAGGGAACGGCAAGGGAGAGCCTTTGGAAGGCGGCACCGGAAAACAGTTATGCGATACTGATTAATATGCCTGATGCAGAGCAGGAAAAAGCGCTTCCGGCATCGGAAAAACTTATTTTAGATCAGGGTGATGAAAGATTCCTGCTGATACCTGCAAAAAGTGTGGATACTGTAACAATCTGGTCACTTGACACAAAGGACCCTGGTTTCCCGCGTTATGAGGCTGTTTATGTAAACAAAGATGTAGGAAAGGATTTTATATTGGATCTGGTCGCCGTCAGGCCGGAGGGGGAGCCCCGTTATCAGCTTTCTCTCGATGACAAGAAGGGCTCGGTGAATTATTACATCTCCTACAATGGGAAAGAAGGGTCCCCCAATATCGAATATATAGTAAAAGAATGAGAAATTGATTTTTAGCTGCATTCCAGAAAAGTATGCGCCGATATCACGCAGGCAAAGCCTTTCAGAACTGATAGCGTCTGAAGGGTTTTTTGCATGGGTAATTTATATGGCGGGATCAAAAGTCTGTCATGACTTGGCGGATAAGCAGGTACGAATTGATTTTGCTCTGATGCAATCTTTCAGTTTTCAATTGAGATGGTAAAATGGTATAATCTGCGAAACAACTGGTGTTAAAGATAGCATGCAGTATTTTTGAAAAAATCTTCCATAAAAGGGGGGCGGTTAGAGCGTGAATTTCCAAATGATGAAAAAATACCTTGAAGAAAAAGAAATACCTTTGGTCAGCCTGGCATGCGCTCAGGATGAAGAGGGAATAAAAACGTTAAAGGCCGCCTATGAAGAAGGTGTGGCAAGAGCAATTTTTGTAGGAGATAAAGAAAAAATTATCGAATTGATGGAAAAGGATGAATTTCCATATGAGGCAGAAATCATTCATGAGCCGGATGATAAGGCCGCCGCGTCAATTGCCGTTTCGATTGTGAAAGAAGGACGCGCCGACGTGCTCATGAAAGGTCTTATCAACACCAGCGTTTTCCTTCATGAGGTTCTGTCAAAGGAGCATAAGTATAAAGGCGGCTTGTTAAGTCATCTAGCGGCTTTTAGCATGCCAGGTCGGGACAAATTGGTTTTTCATACCGACGGAGGCATAAATATTGCCCCGGATCTGAATGCCAAAAAACAAATATTGAACAACGCCCTTTCCGCTTTGCACAGTATAGGTATAGTGAAGCCCAAGGTGGCGGTTCTTACCGCTAACGAAGCGATTAATCCCAAAATGCCTGCGACAACGGATGCTGAGGAATTAAGCAGGATGCATAAGTCGGGGTCCTTTCCCGGATGCATCCTGGAAGGCCCCATTACAATGGATGTGGCTTTAAGCAGAAAGGCTGCCAGACTAAAAGGAATCGAAAGCAGGGTCAGCGGCGATGTGGATTTGTTTCTTATGCCCAATATTGAGGCGGGCAACATTACAGGAAAGGCCTTGGCGATTTACGCAGAGGCGAAATTTGCCGGCATGGTTCTTGGTACAGGATATCCGATAGTATTGACATCCAGGGCGGAAGATGCGGAAGGAAAGTTGAATTCGCTGATATTGGCGTGTTATACGGGAAGGGGGATCGGGCAAAGCGATGTATAAAATACTGTCTATCAATCCCGGCTCAACCAGTACAAAGATTGCGCTATATTACGATGAAAAGCCGGATTTCATAGTGAATGTCGTTCACAGGTCCAAAGAGCTTGACAGACGTGTTAAAATTACAGATCAGTTGCGCTTTCGTCTTGAAAAGGTTATGGGAGTGCTTGCAGATAAAGATGTATCTTTACAGACCCTTTCAGCCATCGTGGGCAGGGGCGGGCTTCTTCCACCAATTCATGCCGGAGGCTATCTAGTAAACGATGCAATGAAGGAATTGCTTTTGGGAGATAAACTGGGCGTTCACGCTTCAAATTTAGGGGCGTTGTTGGCCGATGCCGTTGCGCAACCGCTTGGCATTCCGGCATTTATTTATGATGCTGTTTCCTCCGATGAATTTAATGAATTGGCCCGAATTACAGGTATTCCCGAGATTAAAAGACAAAGCTTCTGCCACGTATTAAACAGCAAAGCCATGTGTCGGAAGTATGCTTTAATGAATCAAAAGCGCTATGAGGATTTAAGCCTCCTTGTGGCCCATCTTGGCGGGGGAATTTCCATCAGCGCCCATCAAAAGGGTTTCATCATAGATTCAATAAGCGATGATGGAGGGCCTTTTGCCCCAGACAGATCAGGTTGCGTTCCGTTAAACTACATCGTGGATCTGTGTTTTTCCGGGCAATACACAAGGGCGGAAATTAAAAAGAAAATACGGGGAGGCGGAGGCCTAAAAGCCCTGCTTGGAACAGCGGATTGCGAAAAGGTTGAAAAGCGCATAGCAGAGGGTGATGAATACGCCATGCTTGTTTATCAGGCAATGGGTTATCAGATAGCTAAGGGAATCGGAAATCTATGCACGGTATTTGATTATCCAATAGATGCGATCATTTTGACCGGCGGAATTGCGTATTCAGATATGATAATCAAGATGGTGACAAGGAGGGTGGAATTCATTGCACCTGTTACGGTGCTGCCGGGTGAAAACGAGATGGAGGCTTTGACTTTAGGGGCGCTGAGAATACTGAGAGGGGAGGAGACGGCAAAAGAATATATTCAATATGAATTATAAGTATATGCGATTAATTTTCTTTTTTAAATTCTTTGTCAGCCAGAATATGGGGGCTGACAACAAGAACCAAAGCAAAGTGTACGACAGGCAGATCTGCCCCATGAAATCCAACGGATAGTGGGAGTAATCCCATACATTCCAACCGAGAATAAGATTGAAGATGACACCGAATACTAACTCTATTCCGGTAATGATAAGTGCACCGATAAAACAGTTTATCCAGAGGGAAAATTTTTTCTGACCGGTAAAAATGCGATAAAGAAGGGTAAAGGAAATGCCTCCTGCAAAAAACATGGTCCAATGGGTGAATCCCCGAAACAGTATTTCCAGCGCGCTGTAGGTTGTCGCTCCTAAAACAAATACGAATATATATTCAAGTAGCTGATCCATGTTTGACCTCCACGATTCCACTTATTAATAGTGTTTGTTTGCGGTAAAGAAAATAACAGCTGTAATTTTTTCCGAACTGTATTGAAATACGTATCATTTTAGGTTATTATATATTCTGTATGCGGGTGTAGTTCAATGGCAGAACGTGGCCTTCCCAAGGCTAAGGTGAGGGTTCGATTCCCTTCATCCGCTCCATACAAAAAACCCTTTGAAATGCAGTGTTTGCAATGGTCAAAGGGTTTTGTACTTTTTCAGATTTACTCTGATAGCTGGTAATCAAATCGTCTAACTTAAATCGTGATGATTTTTATTATATGGGTGCATGTGATATTTAATGCTATAATGTCAGCAAAGGAAACAATTATGAGATGAGGACAGATATGCCGATCCTGCAGATAGAAAACCTTTCCAAGGATTATCAGATGGGCGAAGTAAAAGTAAAGGCTTTGACGAATGTAACTTTTTCTGTGAAAGAGGGTGAATTTGTCGTCATTTTAGGACCTAGCGGATCAGGCAAAAGTACATTGCTGAATATCATCGGCGGCATGGACCATCCCACTTCGGGCAAAGTGTACTTTCGCAAGGAGAATATAACCGCCTACAGCGACAGTAAGCTGACAAGGTATCGTCGCAATAATGTAGGCTTCGTCTTTCAGAATTACAATGTAATGGCAAGCTTAACGGCAAAGGAGAATGTGGAACTGGCGATGGAGATTGTTGAAAATCCTTTGTCGGTCAATTCAGTGATTCAGGCTGTAGGTCTTGAAAATAGGCAGGATCATTTTCCCTACCAAATGAGCGGAGGCGAACAGCAAAGAATATCCATCGCAAGGGCTGTTGCAAAAAATTCCGATCTTCTTTTATGCGACGAACCCACAGGAGCCCTGGATTATAATACGGGGATTGCGATTTTAGCTCTTTTGCGCAAAATGAATCTGGAAATGGGTAAAACTTTCATTATCATCACACACAATTCCGATATAGCGCTTATGGCGGACCGGGTAATAAGGATGAGAAGCGGCAGCATAATCGAAGACGTGGCAAATCCTGATCCTTTAAATCCAGAGGAGATCAAGTGGTAGTGAAAAAAATAAATGTCATGCTGTTTCGCATGATCATGCATTCCAAAGGTCAATTTATCGCCGTTTTATTCATTATCGTAGCGGGCATATGTGCGTATACCTCGCTTTCAATGGCGTCCGATAATTTAGAGCATTCGCTTGACAGCTATTATGAGGACAGCAATTTCCCAGATCTTTTCATCGAGGTTACGGGTGTTCCTGTACAGATTGCCGATGGCTTGAATCAAATTCCCGGCGTGGCAAAGGTATCTGCAGGTTTGACTATGGATGTACCCATGCTGACAGATAACGAAAACGAGCGCAAAACGCTTCGTTTGATCACAATAACAGATGATGAACAGGAGCTGAGCCGTTGCACTCTGCTTAAAGGCAGTGCCCTGTCAGGTAAGCGCAAAGAGGCTTGGATTATAGGCCAGTTTGCCGATGCAAACGGGATAGTGCAAGGTGATGAAATACGCATCCTGGTTGCGGGCTACGATCATACCTTAGATGTGGTCGGCATTGTTGCAAACCCTGAATATATATACCTTATGGAGAATTCCCAATCAATAATGCCAAATGATGAAGGCTTCGGCATATGCTATTTATCGGAGGCAGAAGGGCGTCTGATAATGGGGGAGAGACAAAATTGCAACTACATCCGTATCGGTTACGGGCAGGGAGCCGAAGAAGAAACGATTATAAATGCGGTGAAGGACCAGCTTAGGCTCTATGGGATTATCAGCATCTTGAAAAGATCGGAGCAGCTAAGCAATGCAGTGATGCAGGAAGAATTGCAGCAATTAAAGCGTATGTCAAATGCTATCCCTGTTATATTTTTACTTGTAGCGGGCCTTGTGTTGATGATGGTGCTGTCTAGGATGATCAAAAGGGACAGGTTTAAAATAGGTGCCTTAAAAGCTTTAGGGTACAGCGACAGACAGATTATGGGCCATTATGCGGCATATGCTGTCGTTGCGGGAATCGTGGGCGGCCTGTTGGGAAGCATTACAGGCATGCTTCTGGCAAATGCAATGACCGGATTATTTTTGGATTATTTCAACCTGCCTCTTTTAAAATTCGAGCCCGATATCACATATATGGCTGCGGCGATACTGCTGACAACGGGTTTTTGTGTTGCATCGGGCGCAGCAGGGGCAAAGGGTGTGCTTAAAATAACACCCTCTGATGCTATGAGAGAAGAATCCCCTCAAAAAGGGGGCCGGATCCTGATTGAGAGGATCGGGTTTTTGTGGAATAGTTGTTCATTCAGCAGAAAACTCGCCTATAAAAACGCTTTCAGGAATAAGAGGAGAACATATTTTGTGATCTTGGGGATTGCCTTGACATATGGAATGATGCTCTTTGCCGTGACAATGCCGGCGGCATCGGATATCATGATGAATCAGCATTTTACAGAATTTCGGAAAATGGATTACAGCATCGAATTCTATAAGCCTGCAAACAAAAAAGCGGTGACGGATCTCTCTCATATCGTTTTTGTCGATTGTGCAGAGGGAAAAATTGAATATCCATTTGAATTGACAAAAGGCCACCTTAAGCAATCCGTCAGCGTCATAGGGATTAAAAAGGATACCGGTTTCTACACATTTAGGGATATTTCGGATAAAAGGGTATTTCTAGAGCCCGGGGGTATTCTGTTATCGAAAAACCTGGCCGACGCGCTCAAGGTGGAAAAGGGAGAGCACATTCTAGTCGATAATTATTTTTTAAAGCATTCAAAGGTGGAAATGCCGGTTGCGGGGATAATAAAGCAATCTTTAGGTATGAACGCATATATGGAAATAGAAGAATTAAGGGATATTCTTTTTGAGGATGATTTAATTACCGGTGTTTTTGTTGATTCTGACGATGATATGTTCTTCGAAAAATTGATTAAGGCGACTAATGTGGCATCCGTAATGTCCTCAGAAGATGTTAAAAATATTTACAAGGAGTACATGGGGTTTATTTTTCTCAGCATCGGGTTTATGTTGATATTCTCCGGTGTGATAGGGTTTGGTATCGTCTATGTTTCTACGATGATAAGCATAGGCGAAAGGGAAGGTGAATTTTCCTCTTTGCGAGTGTTGGGGTTTACTAAAAAGGAAATTTTTAGAATCATAAGGATGGAAAACGATGTGACTACCGCAGTAGGAATTCTTGCTGGAGTGCCTTTGGGATCAGCGCTGTGCAGATACAGTTCGGCCGTATTTACAACAAACTTATACAGCATCGACATGACGCCGACTATTAGAGCAATTGTTTTAGCGGGTTTTTTCACCGGATTGTTTATATTGTCGGCGCAATTTGCAACCTATAAAAGGATACAAAAAATGGATTTCATGCAGGTGTTGAAAAACAGGGCGGGGTAACCGATGATTGTTTAAGGTGGGGTGGTGACTTATGAAAAAGAAAAGAAGGCGAATTCTCGTTTTTATAGCGCTGATAGCTTTGATCGGAGCACTCATATCGGTGTTATATGGCGGGAAAGAAATCGAGGCAGATATCGCGGTCGCAGGCAGGGGGCAAATTCAAAAGGTAATAAAAGAGACAGGTGTAATTAAATCAGATGATACGGTGATTGTCACCTCCCATTTTGCAGGCGAAATCGAAGATATTGCCGTATCGGACGGAGATTATGTAAACGCCGGGGATCTCCTGTTGTTGGGGAATGAAGAAGTTGCCCGGCTTGAATTAAAAAGCATAAAAGCACAGCGTTCCGGGTTGAAGGCGGCTTTCCTGGAAGCGAAGGATACAGCGGACAAGAATAAAATACTTTACAATCAGGGTGCGTTGAGCTTAAGGGAATATGAATCATCTGCAGCCCTGGAAAAAGAATTGGAATCACAATTGTTCTCACTTGAATATTCAATGGAGAGCCTATTAAAATCCATAAATAATCATAAAATAAAAGCCCCCGCAAGCGGAACAATTACAGAGGTTTATGTTAAAAAGGGTGAATATGCATCTATCGGGACAAACCTTTTTGAAATCAGCAATTTAGATAATCTATACGTTAAAGCCGATTTGATTGCACATGAGGCAATTGAGGTGGATGTAGGAGATGAGGTGTTCATTTATGAAGGAGGAAAAGGTAAGACTTCCGCATTAAGCGGCGTCGTTAAAAGCATCAGTCAAAAGGCAAAAGAGAAAACGTCGGGTCTTGGCGTAGTAAACAAACGGGTAGGTGTTGAAATCAAAATAGAATCGGCTTCGAATTTGCTTCTTGAAAGCGATGTGGAGATAGAGATAGCAGTTTGTAGGAAAGATGATGTGCTCTGCATTCCAAAGAGCGCAATTTTTGAAATGGAAAATGACAATTATGTATTCGTTTTAGACAGGGGACTGGCTAGAGTGCGAAAAATTGTTATGGGTTTGGAAGGTAATAATTTTGTTGAAATCATTTCCGGACTGACAGAAGGGGAAACGGTAATTCGTACTTTAGCAAATGACATAGAAGACGGAGTCAGGGTTAAACAACGCGGGGAAAATAAGAAGAGAGTTTAAGCAGGCTTGCTGCAGGGTGAGTAGAATCATGAACATCAGGAAGATAGCAAAACAAGCCGGGGTATCGGTGGCGACGGTTTCCAGGGTGCTTAACCATCCAAAAAGTATTGCCCCAAAGACCAGAGAAAAAGTACGCAGCTACATTACAACACTGATAGATAGAATGATCATCGGAGTGATTTTAGTTTCCACTTTGCTTGAGGATGATGATATTAAAGAATTGAAAGATAAAAAGACGGCGCTAGTCTTGATCGGTGAAAATAGAATAACCCCCAAGGAGCCCACTATACGAATAGATTGCAAGGATGCGGCATATAAAGCAGTCAACCATCTGCTTTATTGCGGTTATAAGGATATTGCAATGGTTTACGGGGGTCCGTTGATGGAAAGCAGGAATAAAATAGAAGGGTACAAACAGGCCTTGAATGATGCGGGTATTTTGTTTAAAGATGAATATTTGGCTGAAGAGGAAAATACGATTGAAGGGGGTTATGTCGCCGCCAAAAGACTGCTTGGCATGTTAAGGAGGCCTGAGGCAATTTTTACCGCCTCGGATCTTTTGTAACTGGTTACAATTTGAAAGGTCTTTATAAATCGGCGTTTAGGGAAGGAGTGAATTGCATTGAGTAAGGTGGAGAAAAGAGCATATACTGAGGAAGCAGATTATGGTTACAATCTCAGAACTGCCCGGGAAGAGGCGGCAAGATGCCTTCTTTGTATCGATGCACCATGCAGCAAGGGCTGTCCGGCCGGAACGGATCCGGGCAGCTTTATTCGTTCCATACGATTTAATAACTTAAACTTCGCACATCAATAATATCGATGCACCTTGAAAATTCAAT
>CAZHBR010000020.1:0-13520 GCA_964530755.1 uncultured Oscillospiraceae bacterium
ATATCCCTGTCTGAACAAAGGTCTGTAAAGAGAGCAGAAGGGAACAATATGCTGTTTAACTCATTCCACTTTATGCTGTTTTACCCCCTTGTGGTGCTCTTTTATTTTGCATTGCCCCACAGGGTGCGCTATATATGGCTGCTCATCGCCAGCTATTATTTTTATATGTGCTGGAATGCAAAATATGCGGTGCTCATAGGGATATCGACTCTGATCACTTATGCAGGCGGCCTGCTGATAGGAAGGGAACAGGCATTATGGAAGAAGAAGCTTTGGGTTTTTCTTTGCATGCTTTCCAACCTCGCAATTCTGTTCTTTTTTAAGTACTTTGATTTTTTCGTCGATAACATCAACAGGCTGTTTGCGATTGCAGGTATGCAAATCGTGGAACCCGCCTTTGATGTCATACTCCCTGTCGGCATATCCTTTTACACATTTCAGGCTTTATCCTATACGATGGATGTGTATCGGAAAGAAATATACACGGAGAAGAACTTATTTAGGTATGCGCTTTTTGTGTCGT
This sequence comes from uncultured Oscillospiraceae bacterium, assembly GCA_964530755.1. Classification (GTDB taxonomy): domain Bacteria; phylum Bacillota; class Clostridia; order Peptostreptococcales; family Anaerovoracaceae; genus CAYRNC01. The sequence continues at coordinate 524 of CAZHBR010000020.1, forward strand.
TTTTCCCGCAGCTCGTCGCAGGACCCATAGAAAGATCCAAAAACCTTCTTGTGCAGATCGGCCGAAGACAATATTTTGATTATGAAAGGGTAAAATCCGGTTTGCTGCTCATGCTATGGGGGTTTTTTTTAAAGCTGGTCATAGCGGACCGGGCGGCAATTTTAGTAAACACGGTATATAACGACTATGAGCAGTACGAGGGGATCCCCCTTATATTGGCGACTTTGTTTTTCGGTTTGCAGATATATTGCGATTTCGGATCATATTCTGCTATTGCAATCGGGAGTGCCAAGGTCATGGGCTTTCGGCTGATGGACAACTTCAGGCAACCCTATTTTTCGTGCAGCATCGCGGAATTTTGGCGGCGTTGGCACATATCTCTTTCCACCTGGTTTCGCGACTACCTTTACGTTCCTCTTGGAGGAAACCGCAAAGGTACGGCAAGAAAATATGCCAATACGATGATAGTTTTTTTGGTGAGCGGACTCTGGCACGGTGCAAACTGGACCTTTTTGGTCTGGGGTTTTCTCCACGGCGCCTTTCAGGTTATAGGGCAGATAACCCGTCCTTATAAGGAGAAGGTGACAAGAAAGCTCAATATAAAAACGGAGGCGGGCAGCTATAAGCTGGGTCAGATGTTTATCACCTTCTGTTTGGTCAATTTTGCATGGATCTTTTTCAGGGCAGAGAATTTTACCCAGGCACTGGGTATTTTGCACAATATATCGGCACAGTGGAACCCCTGGTTTTTGACTGACGGAAGCATATATTTGCTTGGCCTATCGCAAAAAAGCTTTTGGGTTACCGTGTTCGCATCGGTCATATTGCTGCTTGTAAGCGCCGCACAGTACAATGGGATAAAAATCAGAGAACGGTTTGCCGTACAAAATCTTGCTTTTCGTTGGCTTGTAAGTTTGGGATTGATTTTTTCCATCATTGTATTTGGAATATACGGGCCGGGTTACAGCGAAAGCCAGTTTATATACTTTCAGTTTTAAAAGCGGTGAGATATGAAAAACATTAAACGAATACTCGCGGCATTGATATTTCTCTTTATTTTCACCGAACTGTTTTTCACGGCCGGTGCCGTTTTGATGCACAAGCAAACAGAAGGCCGCTTTAATATGACCGCAAAGGTGGCAGGCTTTTACAATGAAGAAAAAGACAGCTTTGATGTTATGTTTTTCGGTTCAAGCCATATGTACTGTTCAGTGGATCCAGCCGTGTTTTATGATGAAACGGGGCTTACATCATATGTATTTGCGACCCAGCTTCAGCCCTTATGGGTGACATATCACTATATGGTTGATGCGCTAAAAACCCAAAGTCCGAAGGTGGCTGCAGTCGAGATCTACATGTCGGAGCTGCAGGATGATTATTCGGACGAGGGCACAAATCATACCGCAATTGATCCCATGCCTTTATCATTGAACAAATGGAAAGTGATTGAAGCGTCTGCACCAAAAGGAGAGCGGAGATATTATTTGTTTCATATCATGAAATATCATGAAAGATGGGAGGATCTGAAAAGGGAGGATTTTATCAGGGCATATGAAAAGGGCAGAGATCCGGACAAGGGTCATGTCCGCCTCACTTCCGCGGCTATAGATATAGAAAGGGAAGAGATTGCAGATGTAAACGATACAGTCCCGATATCCGATAAAAATATTCACTATATCAATAAAATGATTGATTTGGCTAAGTCTAACGGAGTGAAAATAGTTTTTTTCAAGTCCCCATCCAATGCTACAAAACAGGAAAAGATGTTCTATAACGGCGTTTCCCAAATTTTAAATGAGAAGGGGGTGCGCTTCATTGATTACAATTCCGATGAACTTTATAAGGAAATGGGATTGAATCTTAAAACAGATTTTTACGACAGACGCCATTTGAACGAATCGGGTATGAGAAAGTTCGTGGCCCACTTTGCAACCTTTATTATGGAGGATAAAGGCTGCTTGTAATAGGTCAAAATTTGTAATAATATAGGGTCAGAATATGGGGGATCCGGCTATGGAGAAATATAAAAACAGCATCATGTTACTGCTGGGCGATATTTTATGTGTGAATTTGGCCTATATAGCCGCTTTTTTGCTTCGCTTTGAATTTGACGTTCAATCCTATATTTTCAACCGCTACTTAGAAGTCTACCTGGATAATCTTTTATGGATCACCTTGATTAAGCTTTTGGTTTTCTTTGCGTTTGGCCTTTACAACAGCATATGGAGGTATGCGGGGACCGAAGAACTCATCAGGGTTTTTATCGCTTCAGTCAGCGCTCTGACGGCTGTGATGGCTTATTTGTATTTCACGTCCCAGAGCATACCAAGAGGGGTGCAGGGGATCGCTTTTCTTCTGGACATTCTTTTCATCGGGGGGACAAGACTTTCCTACCGTTCCTTTCGTAATCTTTTTCATACATTCAATTTTAGGTCGTTTATTACATTCTGGAAGCCGGGCCCCACCGGCACATTTACCCGCGTATTGATGATAGGGGCCGGAGATGCGGGAGCAGGCATGCTTAAGGAAATAGAAAGGGCAAAGGATTCAGGGAAGCGGGTAGTAGCTGTAATAGATGACGATCCGGGAAAAATCGGAAAGAGGATCATAGGGAAGAAGATAGTCGGAGATAAGGATTACATTGTCACCGCTGCGGAAAAATACGGCATAGATGAGATTATAATCGCTATCCCCTCCGCAACAAAAAAGCAGGTACAGGCTATTGTGAACGAGTGCAATAAAACAGACTGCAAGGTGAAAATTCTCCCGGCCTTTATAGATTTAATCGACGGTAAATTAAGCATAAGCAACCTCCGCGATGTTGATATAGAGGATCTTCTTGGCCGTGAATCCGTTAAGGTGGATCTTCATTCCATAAGCAGCTACCTGCAGGACAAGGTGGTTTTAGTGACCGGCGGGGGCGGTTCCATCGGTTCTGAGCTTTGCCGCCAGATAGCCGCGTTTCATCCTAAAATGCTCATAGCGTTGGATGTTTATGAGAATACAGTATACGAGTTATCTCAAGAACTGTCTGCCCGCTATTTCGATCTTTCTTTTCATGTTGCGGTGGCATCAGTAAGAAATAAGGACCGTGTGGAGGATATATTCGCAAAGTATTATCCTGAAGTCGTTTTTCATGCTGCCGCCCATAAGCACGTTCCTTTGATGGAGACAAACCCTAAAGAAGCTGTTTTAAACAATATTCTTGGAACAAAAAATGTTTTAGACCTGTCTCATGATTACCGGGTGGAAAAATTCGTTCTGATATCTACGGACAAGGCGGTCAATCCTACAAATGTGATGGGAGCAAGCAAAAGGGTAGCCGAGATGCTTCTTCAGGAAAAAAGCTTCGAATCCCCTACAAACTTTTCGGCGGTGCGCTTTGGCAACGTTTTAGGAAGCAACGGAAGCGTTTTGCCTCTGTTTCGCAAGCAAATAGAACAGGGTGGGACTGTCACGGTTACACATGAAGAGGTTACACGGTATTTTATGACCATTCCGGAGGCGGTACAGCTTGTGATTCAGGCGGGAGCGATAGCCCAAGGAGGCGAAATCTTCATACTTGATATGGGCGAACCCGTAAAAATCATGGAGCTCGCAGAAAATATAATACGTATGTCAGGTTATGTTCCCCGATCTGACATCGAGATAAAAGTTACAGGCTTAAGACCCGGAGAAAAGCTTTATGAAGAATTGCTTCTTGAGGAAGAGGGAATAAAAGAAACGACGCATGATCACATATTTGTAGGGCAGCCTGTTTCGCCAAGCGATGCTTTGGAAGGAATACTGGCAAAAGGGCCGGATGAAATCATAAAGGAGATCAAAAGGATAACCAGAGGAACGGATCAGGAGGTTAAAGAGTGGCTTAAAAAGATCGTTCCGAATTACGTAATTGACAATTCATGTAAAGATTAGTCAAACGATGTTGTGAAATGAATTGTTTCACATATGATATAATTTTAAATAAGAAGTATCACTTTCGCGAAAAAAGGAGCGATAAGCTATGGGGAAAAAATCATTGACGATGGATCTTTCCGACTCACTGGTTTCCTTGGAAACGCGTTTAGGATACACGCTTCCCTTGGAAAAGAATTTAAGAATTCTGGAATCCGGCGAATACGCCTATTCGGGATGGGTGAAACTGCCGTTTGGATATGATAAAAAAGAATTCAAAAGGATAGAAGCTGCAGCGCAAAGAATTCAAGATCAATGCGATATCCTCGTCGTGCTGGGCATCGGGGGCTCTTACCTGGGGGCAAGAGCAGCTATCGAGATGCTTTACAACGAAAAAGGCGGATATCCGAAGATCTTTTTTGCCGGCCATACCTTCAGCGCTTCATATCACCATGAGCTTATGAGGCTTATAGAAAATCAAAATATATGTCTGTGCGTCATATCTAAATCTGGTACGACAACAGAAACAGGCATAGCTTTTGCATTATTAAAAGATTGGATGACAAACAAGTATGGTACAGAGGAGACAAGACGCAGGATATATGTCGTTACCGACGCTACGCACGGAATTCTCAGAGAGGAAGTGCGCAGCCGGGGTTACGAAAGCTTTGCAGTGCCTGACGATATAGGGGGGCGCTATTCGGTTTTAACCCCGGTAGGCCTGCTGCCGATTAAAGCGGCAGGTATAGATATCAAAGAGATCATGTCCGGCGCGTCGGACATGGCTGCAAAAAGAGGTTACAGCGGGCCTTATGCCGCCGTGAGGCAGGAGCTTTTCAAAAGAGGCAGGCATATAGAGATATTTGAATACTACGAGCCGCGCCTTCGCTATTTTGCCGAATGGTTAAAACAGCTTTTTGGTGAAAGCGAGGGAAAGGAGGGCAAGGGGATATTCCCTGCTTCATTGGAGTTCAGCACAGATCTTCACTCGATGGGGCAGTATCTTCAGGAAGGGAGCCCCATATTCTTTGAGACTGTGCTCGATGTAATGAGTCCCCCTTATGATCTAGATGTTCCCGAAAGCGCGGAGAAAATGCTTGCGGGGAAGAGCATGAATCGCATAAATCAGGCGGCTTTGGAGGGGGTCATGGCTGCGCATAGGCAGGCTTCGATCCCTATGCTGAGGATGTGTATTCCGTCTCTAACGCCATATTGTTTTGGACAGATGGTATACTTTTTTGAGATGGCCTGTGCTTTGTCCGGCCTGTTGTCGGGAGTCGATCCTTTTAATCAACCCGGCGTAGAGCGATATAAGGAGGAGATGCGAAAAGGGTTGCAAAGGCAGGATATCGATGAATAAAGCATTTGCAAAGGAGGGGGAAAATGAGCATCGTATTGTATGAAAAAAAAGAAGGTGTCGGTATCGTTAAAATCAATCGGACCGATGCCATGAATGCGTTGAATGAGGAGGTGTTAAATGCGCTTGATAAAGCAATATCTAAAGCGAATGAAGATGCCGATATAAGTGTGATAGTGATTACAGGAGAGGGCCGGGCCTTTGTTGCCGGAGCGGATATTGCAGGCATGGCAGATCTGGACAGGCAAGGCGGCATGGAATTTGGCAGCCTTGGTCAAAAAGTTTTTCGTAAAATTGAAAGAATGGAGAAGCCCACCATTGCAGCCGTAAACGGCTTCGCGCTCGGGGGCGGATGCGAGCTGGCAATGGCATGTGATCTTCGCATAGCCGGAAGCAATGCCAAGTTCGGGCAGCCTGAGGTTGGCCTCGGCATAACTCCCGGTTATTCAGGCACGCAAAGGCTGCCGCGGCTGGTAGGCAAGGCTAAAGCTATTGAGCTTATTCTGACCGGGGATATAATTACTGCTGGTGAGGCTGCAGCTTTGGGGTTGGTCAATAAGGTTGTTCCCAAGGAGGACCTGATGGATGAAGTCCTGTCCTTAGCTAGCAGGATAATGAAGAATGCGCCCCTGGCCGTTCGCTATTCGAACAAAGCGATAAAAAGAGGCCTGGAGTGCAAGGATATGGATGAGGCCATCGCCTTGGAAGCGAAGCTTTTTGCCGATTGCTTTGATACAGAGGATCAAAAAGAAGGCATGCAGGCTTTTCTGGCAAAAAGAAAGCCGTCATTTAAGGGGAAATAAAAGGCGCATAGACGCTGTGCATTTATTATAAACAGTGAAGGAGGACGTATCAATATGAAGAAAATCGGAGTATTAGGAACAGGCACAATGGGGGCGGGCATTATTCAGATTTTGGCACAAAACGGCTACGAAGTGGTTTTGAGGGCGAGAAGGCAGACCTCCGTGGACAGAGGAATAGCTGCGGTTGAAAAGAATTTAGGAAGGCTGGTTGCTAAGGAAAGGCTTACAGAGGAGAAAAAGACAGAAATAATGGGGAGGATCGAAGGATCTACGAACATAGAAATAATTAAAGATGCGGATCTCGTGATAGAAGCTGCCACAGAGGATATGGAATCAAAAAAAGCGCTTTTTGCAGAGCTCGATTTGCTTTGCAAGCCCGATACAATAATTGCTACAAATACCTCGTCACTTTCGATTACCGAGATTGCAGCAGCAACAAACAGGGCCGATAAGATTATTGGCATGCATTTTTTCAATCCTGTTCCTGTCATGAAACTGGTGGAGGTTATCAGCGGTCTTGCTACATCTGAAGAAACAAAAAACACCATACTCGAACTTACCGGGATTTTAGGCAAGACAGCGGTGGAGGTGGAGGAGGCTCCGGGATTTGTCGTGAATCGGATATTGATCCCGATGATCAATGAAGCCGTAGGTATCTTAGCCGATGGTGTAGCAGACGCAAAAGATATCGATGAAGCCATGAAGCTTGGTGCAAATCATCCAATGGGCCCTCTGGCGCTGGGGGATCTAGTGGGTTTAGATGTGTGCCTGGCCATCATGGAAGTCCTTTACAGCGAATTTTGCGACAGCAAATACAGACCCCACCCCCTTTTAAGAAAAATGGTGAGGGCGGGTAAGCTGGGAAGAAAAACAGGCACGGGCTTTTTCGATTACAGCAAGTAGTTCTTGCAAAATATGATTCATATATGTAAAATGTCAGAGGAAAGGCAAATTTTTTGCCTTTCCAAACTGATAGATAACGGGTTTTAAGACCGAAATGGGGAGCTATGAAAGCATTTCTGAAACAATTTCTTATTTGGCTTCTGATATTTACGATTGTTCTTGTCCCTGCAAGATATTTGTTTGATCGGCTTGGCAAGGTTCGCGTTTTTTCCGGCAGTGAAAATTTAATGGATGAGCTTGGAACATATATCGATCCGCAAAGCCCGTTTTACAAGGTTTTCAGTGAATCAAGCCGGGTCAATATGCTGCTTCTTGGAATTAATGACGGCCTTTCAGACACGATAATGCTTGGGAGCTTCGACATGAAGAACAATCACGTGGATGTAATATCCATTCCAAGGGATACATACTACTACCGGCCCGAAGCCAAAAGTCCCGGAGCTTTTAAAATCAATGCCATCTACAGAAAGGGTACGGCTGCGGGGACTGCAAAGGCTGTAAGCGATCTTCTTTTCGGCATACCCGTTCATTATTATGCAGTAATAGATTATAAAGGTGTAGGTAAAATTGTAGATGCCATCGGGGGAGTTCCCGTGGATATACCTTTTCATATGCACTATAAGGATCCCACCGGCAAGCCGCCCCTTTATATCGATATACCCCAGGGACCCGCCGTTATAAATAGCGATAATGTGCAGGAATTTCTCCGTTTTCGTAAGGGGAGCCCCGGATATCCCGATTATCCCGAAGCTGATATCGGAAGAATTAAGGCCCATCAGGGATTTGTTAAATCCGCTTTTAAAGAATCTATTGGCCTCGGTTTCCCCAAGGTTGTAAAAACTGCCATTAAAAACGTAGACTCGGATCTCAACCTGGCTATGGCATTGAAGATTGCGGGAAAGGGTGCCGGACTGACGAAAGAAGATATGGAAACCTGGCTTGTTCCGGGTAAACCCGGTACCAAAAATGGTGCATCCTACTGGTGGGCAGATGGTGCAGGAATACGGGAAATGATTGAAAAAATTTATGGCGAGGATGAAGTTGAGAAAGAATAAGACAGGCTATTTCATTTTCGATCGATAAGGTATAAAATATAACGAACTGATTAAATCACGGGTTCAAAAGCAAAGGACATGGTTATCTTCTCATGGAAAAGGCCGCAAATAAAACCGGAAGCACCAAAGTATTTATACGTTACTTCCTTATCACCTTTATTGTCGGTGTGCTGGTCTTCATTCCGGCAACTAAGTTACTGAATAAGGCTGGTAATGTGCCGATTTTCGGTACCCCGGAAACGAATCTTATGGATGAAATGCCAAGGCTCGTTGAATCGGACAGCCGTTTTTTCGATGCCTTTCAGGATAAAAACCGCATAAATGTTCTTCTTATGGGGTTTAATGAAAATCTGGCCGATACCATCATGGTGGCCAGCTTCGATTACGATGCCGGGCATGTGGATATGATATCCGTTCCAAGGGATACGTATTATTATCGCAAAGGGTACCATAACCCGGGCGCCCTAAAAATAAATGCCATATATCAGCGCACAAACAAACCCCTTGAAACTGCAATGGTTGTCAGTGAGCTTCTTTTGGGCATGCCTTTGCACTATTATGCGATAGTGGATTACGATGGGATAAAAAAGATCGTGAATGCCTTAGAAGGAGTTCCTATGTACATCCCCTTTGATATGAGATACAAGGATCTGACCCCGGGTTATACCCCGTTATATATAAATATTCCCAAAGGGCAGCAGGTCCTCGATGGGGATTTGGCAGTGCAGTTTTTACGTTATCGCAAAGGATATACGGAGGGGGATATCGGCAGAATAAAAGCACATCAGCAGTTTATGAAATCTGCATTCAAACAGATGCTTTGCCTCGATCTGCCGAAAATCACGAAGGTTATATTTGAAAATGTGGAATCCGATATCACTTTATCCAAGATCATGAAGATATCCGCTAAGGCTGTAGGCATGACGGAAAAGGATATAGAAACATATATTATGCCAAATACTTTGCAGGATGTGGCTCCCTATTACGTGTATCCTGACAGTAAAGGTATATCGGAAATGCTGACGGAAATCTATTCCATCGAGGCGAAGGAAGAAGAACCTTCGGTAGATTGATATCTGAAAGAGGCTGTCTATGAAACGATTGGTGAATATACTGGTTTTCTGCACGGTGATTGTGTTTTGCGCAACTTTTCTTTTTATTCCTTTGATAAAGGAGACGGGCTGCAGTGCGGCTTCTGTAAACTTTAAAGACGTGACCCCCGATTACTGGGGCCGGCCTTTTATTTCCTTTGCTTCCGATGTGGGGATAATTAAGGGCTATCCTTCAGAGAACGGCAACTTTCTGTTCAAGCCGGAGAATCCCGTATCCTGTGAAGAAGCTATGCAAATGATATATCAGGCTGTTAAAAACTCGGGAATAGGTCCTTCCCCTTCAAAGCCCCTTTCTCCTTCATATGAGAAATTACTTTCAGATAAACTAATATCCTCCTGGGCACATGAATGCGTAGCCTACGGGCTGGAATACGGTATTCTTTGCGAAGAAGAGCTTGGAGGCTTTCGGACAGCCGCAAAAGCCACAAGGGAACAGGTTGCGCGCTGGGCGGCCAGAGCCCTGAATAAACCTTATATGCCTGCAACCTCTCTCACTTACGCAGATAAAGATAGGATAGATGATAACGACAGAATCTACATTGATCTGCTTATGCGCATGTCTGTAATGGTGGGGGATAATATGAATCGCTTTAATCCTAAAGATGGCATTAAGCGGGTTGAGTTTGCGGTCATATGCACAAGGATGTATGATCTAGCAAATAAGCCTTTGGATTGTGCCTTGGAAAGTCAAAGCCTTGGGGGAAATATCATGAGCATCGGTTTTGCAGAAAACAGAGTATATCTTTCCGCCGATGACGGCAATGTAAGAGTTATTGATCTGGAAAATGAAGCAAAGATCGTATATAATGGTCTTACAGCATATAATGGTCTTAAAGGGATCGAAACCGGCAAAGATGCGATTATCGCCTGGGGTCCTTTCGGACAGGTTCATGTAACAACAAAGATTTTCCTTGGAAAGGGAAAGGTAAAAGAGGTCCAAACCCAAGCTGAAGATTATATTAAAATTGCTGTACTGGTGGAGGATGGGACAGTAGTATATTATTTTGCAGATGGGGAAACCTCTATTCTGAACGAGCCTATTGTAGGGCATGACGTGTTATTTATTTCCGATGGAGTCAAAATTCTTGAAATCCGGTGAGGCGGCGGGAAACCGTCAGGTTAAGTGTAAGGTTCTTAATGATGTTCAAAAAGTCTTTATCATATCATCCAATAAATTCTGATTAGCATAACATAATATAATAACAAGACTGTTTCATATGATCAGCAGGGAGGAAAAAAATGAGTGTCATTTATCAGATGAACCGGAATTTGGGTCTTAGCTTGACCAGAGTAACTGAGAGCGCCGCTATCGCTTGTGCAAAGTGGATGGGGCGGGGCGATAAAGAGGCGGCGGATCAGGCTGCGGTGACAGGTATGAGGCAAATGTTTGACACTATCTATATTGACGGTGTTGTGGTCATCGGTGAAGGGGAAAAAGATGAGGCCCCGATGCTGTACATAGGAGAGAGGATCGGCAAAGCCGGCGCCAATTCCCCTTCGGTGGATATCGCGGTAGATCCGCTTGATGGGACCACCTCTACGGCCAAGGGGTTGGCGAATGCTATTTCCGTTATTGCGGTAGCACCAAAAGGCTGTCTTTATCACACGAAGGTATATTATATGGATAAGATAGCGGTGGGGCCGAAGGCGAAAGACGTGATCGACCTGAATAAACCATTGAAACAAAATTTAATCGATACGGCTAAGGCGATCGGGAAAAATATCGAAGATCTCACTGTTACAATGTTAGAAAGAGACAGGCATAACCCCTATATTAAAGAATGCAGGGAATTAGGCTGCCGTATCAAACTGTTCAGGGATGGCGATGTGGGTGCCGCCATCGCAACAAACATGGAAGACAGCGGCATCGATATTATGGTTGGAATCGGGGGCGCTACAGAGGGTGTGCTTGCGGCTGCAGCCATCAAATGCTTAGGCGGCGGAATGCAGGGCAGACTGTTCCCTTATACTCAGCAGGAGAAAATGAATTGTCAAAGCGATGAATTTTCAAAGATTTTAACCCTTGATGATCTTGTAAAGGGTGATTCCGTACTCTTTGTAGCAACCGGAGTATCTGATGGAGATCTTTTACGGGGAGTGCGCTATCTGCCAAATAATGTGGTGAAAACTCATTCGGTGGTTATGAGAGGCGAGACGGGAACCATTCGATTTATTGAGGCGGTACATAATATGACGAAAAAGCCCAGTTATGCAAAAGTCTATGCATCGCCGGGTGAATAAAGTAAAGGAGACGACCGGTATATATGGAAAATATGAATCAGATGGATGAATCCATTTTAAAAACAAAAAAGGTGGTGGAGCTGAGAGAGATTGCCAAAGCGTTTGGAGTGTCGGGTTATCAATCCATGAAAAAGGCCGATCTTTTAACCGCTTTATCCACTCCTCTTGCGGAGATAAGCCCCGGAAAACCAAGAGGCCGCCCCAGAAAGATAAAAGAGGATGTGGTGGTGGCAGAAATTCCTGCCGCGGCCGATGAAACAGATGCGTCAAATGGGAGGTCATCCCCTTCTTTAGAGGTACCTGCAGAGGCAAGACCTGAAAAAAAGACTTACCAGCCAAGTGAGGATCGTCCCGAAGTGGAAGGTATACTTGATATGGCAGATGGTGGCTTCGGGTTTTTGCGCTTTCATAATTTCCTTACAAGCGACCAGGATGTCTATGTTTCGCCATCACAGATAAGAAGATTCAACTTAAAGACCGGTGATAAAATAAAGGGAATATCGAGAAAGCCCAACGAGGGGGAGAAATTCGGCGCCATTTTGTACGTTAAGGATGTAAATGAAGATGAGCCGGGCATAGCTATGCGACGCCCGGACTTTGATGACCTTACTCCCATATTTCCAAATGAAAGGATAACCTTGGAAAATGGTCCTACAGAGCTGTCTATGAGATTAATAGACCTTGTGGCCCCTATCGGAAAGGGCCAAAGGGGCTTGATTGTTGCTCCGCCAAAGGCCGGTAAGACGGTGCTTCTAAAGAAAGTCGCCGCCAGCATAGAGAAAATGTATAAAGATATAGAATTGATAGTGCTTTTAGTGGATGAAAGGCCTGAGGAAGTTACCGATATGCAGCGATCCATAAGCGGTGAGGTCATATATTCCACCTTCGATGAACTGCCTTCAAATCACGTAAAGGTAGCCGAAATGGTTTTAGCCAGGGCCCAAAGACTGGTAGAGCACGGCAAGGACGTGGTCATACTGCTTGACAGTATAACCCGCCTTGCAAGGGCATACAATCTGGTCATCCCGCCTACAGGACGAACCCTTTCGGGGGGCCTTGACCCGGGGGCTTTGCACAAGCCTAAGAAATTCTTTGGAGCTGCAAGAAATCTTGAGGAGGGGGGAAGCATCACAATTCTTGCAACCGCCCTTGTGGAAACGGGAAGCCGCATGGATGATGTCATATTTGAGGAATTCAAGGGAACCGGAAATATGGAATTGCATTTGGATCGCAAGCTTTCCGAGAAACGGATTTTCCCGGCGATCAATCTTAACAAATCCGGAACGAGAAGAGAGGATCTTCTCATGACACAGGATGAAATGGAGGCTATATGGTATATGAGAAGGGCTTTGTCTAATCAGGGCACTCAGGAAGTCACAGAGAACATCATCGACTATCTTTCCCACACCAAAACTAATGCAGATTTCATTCAAATAATTAAAAAGACACGATTGGAATAATTATGGATCTAAACAAAATATTTGTTAAGGATGCTTGCCCTACCAAGATCGGAGGACAGGCCGTACTTGAAGGCATCATGATGAAGGGCACGGATCGGACGGCCGTAGTGATACGGGAACCTAAAGGCAGCATGCACATTAAGATAGAACCGCTAAAGCCGCAAAGCCGATG
>CAZHBR010000021.1:0-8322 GCA_964530755.1 uncultured Oscillospiraceae bacterium
AAAACAATTCTGCAACAGCTGAACAAAGTGCTGCAGCGAGTCAGGAGCTTTCAGGCCAGGCGGAGCTTTTAAAAGGGATGGTAGGCAGGTTCAGGCTAAAGGATGGGGAGGCAGGTGCTCTTTATCAAAAGCGCTTGGAATCCGACAATTTTGAGGATATTAAAGCCATAGCCCCGCCTAAGTCCAGGATAGTTTTAAATGAAAGTGAATACGATAAATATTAAAAAAAGTGAACCAATTGCCGGTCTGCTGCGGATTACTGCGGCAGGCTGTCTTTTTTCAGAACAGTAAAAGGGGACAGGCCGGATGAAAAAAACTGCTGACATAAAAGTTCTTGTGGCAGAAGATTCGCCGATTTATAAGGAGCTGCTGGAAAAGGAGCTCGCTAAAGATTTGGGTATAGGATCCGTATGGACGGCGAAGGATATCATTGATGTAAAAGAAATAATCAAAGAAAATAAACCCGATGTGATGATATTTTGTACAAATATGCTAAAATCGAACGGAATCGAATTTCTTAAAAATATAATGCTGAAACATCCGATACCTGTTGTTGTTACAGGTTATGACAGTGCAGTCATACGCGATGCTCTGAATTCGGGGGCTATTGATTTCATAATAAAGCCCGGGTCTTTAACGGAAAGGGCGAGGAACGCCTTTATCGGTGAAGTGCTTATAAAAACGAAAATAGCTTCAATGTCCAGGACAGAAAAAGGGCATGATGTGACGATAAAGGAAGGTAAGCGCCTTGACATCGCATCGCAGGTGGTGGCCATAGGCGCTTCTACGGGCGGCACCGAGGCGATTTACAGTATAATCAGTGCCCTGCCGGAAAAAATGCCGGGTATCCTCGTTGTTCTGCATATGCCCCCGGTCTTTACAGGGCTTTACGCCGAAAGATTGAATAACTCCTGCATTCTTGATGTCAAGGAGGCGGCGCACGGGGATGCTGTAATTCCGGGTAAAGTTCTAGTGGCACCGGGGAATTATCATATGAGGCTTATGAGGGAATCGGAGGGGATGTATGTCAGCTGCAGATCCGGTGAAAAGGTGAGCGGGCATTGCCCGTCCGTAGATGTTTTATTCGATTCGGTGGCAGAGGTTGCAAAAGACAGGGCCATCGGTGTCATACTTACGGGAATGGGAAGGGACGGAGCCTCCGGTCTGTTAAAAATGAGAAACCGGGGTGCCTACACCATCGGTCAGGATAGCAGCAGCAGCGTCGTTTACGGCATGCCCATGGCCGCCTATGATATAGGGGCCGTTACAAAGCAATTGCCCCTTGAAAAAATAGCGGGGGAGATAATGAACAGGCTCTAACCTTGACGGATGGGAATCGTGAATATATATTAAAGAAGGATCGATATTTGTCAGAAAGGAATGGAAATTATGTTAGTTGACGAATTGATTGATATAGCTTTATTTAAATCTAAGAATTTAAGAATTAAGGATGTGCGCGCGGGACTTGGATATACTTGCGTAAGGCTCGATAACGATGCCTGCGGGCTTGCCTATACATTCAGAAGCGAGCTTGGATGCTGCTGTGGAACCCTCAATACCGCAGGAAGTCTGATCGGCATGGCTGCTAGCAGAATTGTTACGTGGGCAAAGGATAAGGATCTTCTAAGGTCAGCTATGGGTCTTGCTTCTATCAACGCTGTGTTAAACGATTCAAAAGAGGATTGGGGAGAGGGAAATGTTTTAGATGCGTTTGATATTAAAGGGTCTGAAACTTTCGGTATGGTAGGGGAATTTCATCCCATTTTATCTAAAGTCAAATCGATGACTGAGAAAATTTACGTGTTTGAACAAAACGTAGAGGAAAGCAGTCACAGGATGTCTTCGGATATGATTCCCCATTATCTCCCTCTTTGCGATGTTGTAGTGATAACAGCGACAAGTATTATCAATCATACCTTTGACGACATCTATTCTCACTGTAAAAACGCTAGAAAGGTATGCCTGCTTGGCCCCTCTACCCCTCTGTGTCCGGATGTCTTTGGTAAATACAACATCACCCTTCTTGCTGGCAGCGTTGTAATCGATCCCGATCTGATTTTGCAAGTCGTCAGCCAGGGCGGAGGTACCATGGCTATGAAGCCCGCCATCCGCCAGGTTCTGGTACACTGTACCTTATAAAGGGTGAATACGGGCCGTGAAATGGACTTTCTGCGAAAGCCGTGTGCCAAAGGGAGAACTCTTTAGAAACCACTGTAACAAAAAACGATATGCAATCTTCTGGAGCATATCGCCTTTTTGTTGTCTGCAGTCCCTGTTTGCATGTGCTATATTGAATAGGATGCGTGCCTTGATTACTCAGCTATGTGAAAGCGCAAATATCTGCTCCATTTGTCCGGATCAGGATTAACCGCAAGCCGCATCCACGCCATCCAAACCCTGTATTCATATTCGCCGTAACCGTCATCGGACCGACCGATCTGTTCGATGGGTATTCTTTTTTAACAATCAGTTCATGCTCCCAAAGAGATCCGTTATTCACCAAAGGCATTTCTTTGGAATCCCGCCTTTCATGGCGCTGTATCTCCTACTTAAAAATCAATGAAGTTACAAAAGAATTTTTGCCGGACAGTATTCTACGTTCTGTAAGCCGCTTTAATACCGTATAGGCGGTTGTCCTTTCCATCTTGGCTTATCCGCACAAAGCTTGATGAGTTCTGTGCATCTTATAGGGTTTATACGGGCTTAAATCTTTTAAGCCTCAATGCGTTTGATACGACGGAAACGGAGCTTGCAGCCATAGCCGCCCCGGCGAATATGGGATTTAAAAGCGGCCCTCCAAACAGGTAAAATACACCTGCGGCCAAGGGAATCCCCGCCGTATTGTATATAAAAGCCCAAAAAAGATTTTGCTTTATATTCCTCATTGTCGCCCTTGATAACGCTATTGCGCTTGGGACTTCGTTCAGATCGCCTCTCATCAGTACGATATCGGCGGATTCTACCGCTATATCTGTCCCTGTACCTATGGCAATCCCTATGTCTGCCTGGGTTAATGCAGGGGCATCGTTTATCCCATCGCCGACCATCGCAACGGTTTTTCCGTTGTTTTGAATTCTTTTAATTTCATCCGCTTTGTCCTTTGGCAAAACTTCGGAAATAACCTGTTCGATTCCTGCTTCTTTTGCTATGGCCATAGCGGTGTTGTAGTTATCGCCTGTAAGCATGACCACGTCAATTCCCATACTGATCAGTTTTTTTATCGCCTCGGCGCTTGTAGGTTTTAATGTATCGGCTGCTGTCATTAGGCCTGCTAATTTGCCGTCGATGGCGATGTACATGAGGGTTCTTCCCTTCTTCGCCGACAAGCCGGCATCGCCGGCCGATGTGGATAGGTCTATTCCGTTTTCATGCATCAACCCGGCATTGCCTGCCAAGACGCGTTTTCCATCTACCAAAGCATCTATTCCTCTGCCCGGTATCGCCTTAAATTCTTGGGGAGGAAAAAGCGAAAGACTTTTTTCTTCTGCTTTTTGTACCATGGCTTTTGCTACAGGATGCTCTGATCCGCGTTCTGCAGAGGCTCCATAGATCAATAGATTTTCGGAAGATACGGGCGGGTATGAAAATATGTCTGTAAGTTCCGGCTTACCCTCTGTAATTGTACCGGTTTTATCAAAAATTACGGTATCTATTTTATGGGCCCGCTCCAGGGCTTCGCCGCTTTTGATCAATATGCCAAGCTCGGCTCCTTTTCCCGTTCCCACCATAATGGCTGTGGGGGTTGCCAATCCCAGGGCGCAGGGGCAGGCGATCACTAAAACAGCTACAAAGACGGTCAGAATGAAATTGAGATCTTTTCCTGCTATAGCCCAGCTTATGGCGCTGACTGCCGCGATGCCTATTACCAAGGGGACAAAGAAGCCTGAGACCAGGTCTGCAATCTTTGCGATAGGAGCCTTTTTATTTTGGGCCTCCTCTACCAGCCTTATTATATTAGCAAGGGTTGTATTCGCGCCGACTCTGGTAGCCTTAAATTTCAGAAGTCCTTCACCGTTTATGCTTCCCCCTGTAACCTGGGCGCCTTTTTGCTTTTCCAAAGGCATGCTTTCGCCTGTCAGCATAGATTCATCAACCCATGATAGGCCGTCGGTCACTATTCCATCGACGGGAATAGAGGAACCGGGGCGAACAAGTACTGTCTGCCCCGGTTGAACTTTGCGGATCGGGATTTCATATTCATTTCCATTTTCTATTATGATCGCCGTCTTAGGCGCCAGATTCATTAATTTTTTTATGGCTTCTGATGTTTTCCCTTTGCTGACTGCCTCAAGGTATTTGCCCAGCATCACCAAGGTCACAACCACAGCCGCAGATTCAAAATAAAGTGATTCTGTGTACGCATGGTTACCCAAATAAATTTTTATGAGCGCAAACGTGCTGTATAAAAAGGCGCTGCCGGTGCCGATGGCTACAAGTGAATCCATGTTTGGGGCAGCTTTTATTAATGATTTAAATCCCCTTGTATAGAAGCTTCTGCCGGCTGTCAGGACGACAAGTGTTAAAAGAAATTGCATTCCTGCAAAAATTAAAGGATGTCCATGGGAATCCATGAAGGTGGGCAACGGCAGCGAAAAAATGGGAATCATATGTGACATGGCAATGTAAAATTCAGGCAAAGCGAATATGATCGCCACTATGAGCTGCAAGCGCATTTTAGACAGTTCAATATCGTGAGGATTTCTTTCTTCTTCATCAAGAAGTTCGTACCCTGCATCTTCTATCGTTTTCTTAAGCAGCGGGAAATCGACTTTATTTTCATCAAAACGAACCCTCAGCTTCTCGGTTTGAATGTTAACTTCGCTGTGCTCGACACCGTCCAATTTTGCCACGGCCTTTTGAGCGTGCGCCGCGCATGAAGCGCAGGACATCCCTGTAATGGGATAGATTTTTTCTTTCATTTTTTGTACCTCGTCCTTTTCAGTTTCCTTATTATACCCGTTTGCGGACAGGTGCAAACTTTTCTTACCGCATTGAAGGTACCAAAACCTGTAGATGAACATATATTGATGTTAAATGTTTATATTAAAATAACATCGTAAAGGAATTGTATATGCCAAACAACAATCAGCCTCAAAGGAATTTTAATGCATATGAAGGCTGCCTTACCTTGGAGCAGATGAATATCATCCTTGCTTTTGAGGGAATCTGCAGTGAATTACCTATGTGGATGAACAGTCTGCTTATGAGTACGGTCGGCAAAACAGCTGACGGGAGCGCAGTTCTAAATCGGGCATTCATAGGCGTTCCGACGAAGTTTTACAACGTGCTGACCGTATTCTACGGAACGAGGCTGGCCCAGGAGTTCAGAAATCTATTGGCAAGTTTTATTCATTGCGAATGGATGGTGATGGAGGCTGTTAACAATAAGGATACGGCCGCCGCGGATGCTTACACAATCAGGTGGTATAGCGCAGCCGATTCCATTTCATCTTTTCTTGCACAAAACAATGTGTACTGGGATGAAACGCAATGGAAAAGGCTGCTGTATCAATATATACGTATAAGCATAGAATGCATTACATCGGCGGTAGAGGGTGATTTCGAACGCGAAATAGAGCTGTACGACTCCTTAAGAGATCTGGCCTGTATAATAAGCAGCTATCTGTCGCGGGGCATAATAGCTAGGAATTTGGCCGTGGAGATGATGGTGTTCACCTAGAGTCCGTTTTTCCTTTACGCTTTTTTACAGCTTCGGAAAGAAGGTATTCTATCTGTCCGTTTATTGAGCGGAATTCATCTTCAGCCCACTTAGCAAGATCCACCCAAAGAGAAGGGGACAGACGAAGCAGTATTTGTTTTTTTCCCTTGTCTTTGTCTTTTTTATTCATTTAATATATCAGTATATGGAGCCGCTGTTTACAATGGGCTGTGCATCTTTATTGCCGCAAAGTATTACCAGCAGGTTGCTTACCATAGCTGCCTTTCGCTCTTCGTCAAGCTGTACCACATTGTTTTGGGATAATTTGTCGAGAGCCATCTCCACCATGCTCACCGCCCCTTCAACGATCATCTGCCTTGCGGCTATGATAGCCGTTGCCTGCTGTCTTTGCAGCATGGCAGCAGCAATTTCGGGAGCATATGCAAGGTGGGTGATTCTCGCTTCGATAATTTCAAGCCCTGCTATATCCACTCTGTTTTGTATTTCCTCTTTAAGCTTCTTTGCAACTTCCTGGCTGCTTCCTCTTAAGGATTTTTCACCGTCATCAGTAGTATCATAAGGATAGTTGCGCACTATATCGCGCAGGGATGAATCGCATTGGATGGAAAGGAACTCAGTATAGTTGTCCACATTAAATACCGCCCGGGCGGTATTTACCACCCTCCATATGACTACTATGCCGATGATGATGGGATTTCCCACTTCATCGTTTATTTTCTGTTTCTCATTGTTCAAGGTCATGGTTTTCAGGGACAGCTTGCGGTTCACTTTTTTGGGGGCGCCGCCCAATCCCTTTTTGCTTTCTTGCGGAATTTCTGCCGTAGAGGGTCTTGCAGAGGCAGAGGGGTTAAAGGCTATAACAAAAAAATTTACAAAATAAAATCCGGCCCCTTTTAAGGTTCCGTAATATTTACCGAAAAATGTGAGCACCAAGGCTTCATTGGGCTGCAGTATCCTAAGTCCTGCATAGATGAATGGACCGATAAGAAAGCAGTAAAAAGCGCTCAATACGATTAACAGGGTAGGTGCCGGGTGGCTGTCTGACAGCGCCATACCGTAGATGAACAAAATAAATGATGCTATTTCAAGCAGCGTGTTCAGTATCAATACTGCCATCCCATTTGCAGATTTAGATTCAATTTCCTCATATTGCAGTTGTTTTAAGCTGTTGTTTTTATTCGCCATAATGCGATCCTCCTTTATGGAATGCTGATATCATTTTGATATCATATTAATATTAAAATATGAGGTCGTGATTGTCAATCTAAAAAACGCTTTAATCTTTTTATAAGCAATGCAGAAAGAAGTATTTTAATCGCGTCGCCGGGTAAAAATGGGAAAATACACATTGTCAATGCCGGAAGAAGGCTTGATTCAGTGATGTTCATAAACCAGAGAGTTCCCGGTATATAGCAGGCTAAAAGCCCAAGAGTGATCGCTATAATAATTTGTAGTAATTCAGGTTTCCCGGATCTTTGTGTGATCAGGCCGATGACGAATGCTGATGCAATGTAACCTATAATATAGCCGCCTGTCGGTCCGGCTAAGACACCGGGACCTCCTGCAAATTTGGAAAAGACGGGCAGGCCGATCAATCCTAATAGCACATAAACCCCCTGGCTCAAAGCGCCTGCTTTTGCTCCGAGCAGTCCTCCTGACAGGAAGACCGAGAGCAGGGCTAAATTTATCGGAACAGGGGAGAAAGGAAGCGGGATGGATAAAATAGTACCTATTATAGTGAGTGCTGCAAAAAAAGCGCATAATATGAGCTGTCGTGTTTTCATCCCTTTTCTCCTGCCGTTAATTATCTGATGGACGTATTGAAATTTCTCCGGAATTTAGCACGCTAAATGTGCCGTCTTGTTTTTTAACGATCAATTCGCCCTTTTCACCTATATCTATCGCTTTAGCTTTATATTGCTCCGCTCCCCGGTAAACAGTGATATTTTTACCTAAAATGAAGCACTTCGATTTGTATTCCTTAAGGAAGTTGCCGGGGTCAAGGTGTTGATTAATGCTGAGCACCTCATCAATAACAGAGGCCGCAAGGCGGTTTCGCGAAATGTGGGCCAGTCCGGTGCTTTTTGCCAGGGTGCCTGCACTGTTTCTTATTTCCCCCGGGAACCCCTTTTCATTTTCTCTGACATTGATGCCTATACCGAGAATTAAAGCCTCGATAGTGCCGGTTTCAAAATCGCTTACAGCTTCTGTTAATATGCCGCATATTTTTCTTTTTCCGATGAAAATATCGTTTACCCATTTAATTTGGGCGCAGATCTTAAGTTCTTTTGCAAGGGCCCTGCATACGGCTACAGCCGCCGCCGTCGTGGTAAGTATAGCTGTTTCTTTTGTCCTTTCAGGCCGAAGAAGAATGCTCAAATAGATGCCGCTTCCTTCAGGTGAATAAAAGCTTCGACCCAATCTTCCTCTACCGTCTGTCTGCTCTTCGGCAAGGATAACGGAGGCGTGAGGGGCTCCTTCAAGAGCCATTTTTTTGGCGATTTGATTTGTGGAATCTACTGTTTTGCAGACAAATATTTTACCCTTTACAGCGTTCGAATATTGCATATGATGGAGTATGCCGCCTATGGAAAGCATGTCGCTTCTATCTGAAAGAACGTAACCTTTATTTGGGGATGCCG
>CAZHBR010000021.1:8332-13336 GCA_964530755.1 uncultured Oscillospiraceae bacterium
CTTCTTTTCTCAGTTCCTCGACAGCTTTCCATATAGCCGCCCTGGTGAGGGAGAGTTCTTTGGAAATAGCCGCACCTGAAAGCGGTACGCCCCGGTTTCTTTCGAGTATTGTTAATACCTTCTCTTTTGTTGTAAGCATAGAATCACCACCTGAAAACGATTGTAGCAGCGGTGATTCATACTGTCAACTAAAAATTGATTTTTGGTTGACAGGCTTGGCGAAATTCTAGTTTATAGAATAATATAATGTCTAATTATGAAAAATATTCATTGCTATAATTACCAAATAATGCACTATTTAGCTGGTATATTCTGATTATTAATACGTCCTAATTGACGTATTATCCAGATAAGGATATACTGGTTTTGGGCTAGTTGTCTGATCATTCAGAAAGATTTTCCCTACCGTCGTATGTTCTAAATGACTTATTATTAAATGAAAACTATCGTTGATAAAAGTGTAAATTGTTTGGGATTAAGTAGGCGGCTCTATATAGATGTCTGATATTTCGGAAAATTTATTCCGACATGAAATTTTTAGGCATGTTCATAGTAAATGGGGTAGTATTAATGGTAGCAGAAAAAATAGAATGGATTAGTAAGACCCCCCTTGGTCTTATTATTCGTGAAGTTAAATATGTGATCCCACATTACCATAAGGGTATTTTAGAAATCATTTTATGTCTTAGCGGCAATGTTACTGTTTCCTATTGTTTTGAAGAATTCACTTTAACTGCAGGTGAATTTATTCTTGTAGATAAAGACGCCCACTATTTATATGATGGAAAAAATGCTGTTTGCGTATCATTCTATTTCGATCTATCTTTCTTTAAAGAAAAATATCTTTACATCGATAATTTATTTTTTGTCTGCGAGGGCACAAAGCAAAGCACCGTTCCGTTTAATACGCACAATCATAAATATTTGAAGGCTATGCTTTTGTCAATATTGATTTATTTGTTAGAAAATAAAGATGATATTAGCCAAATTGAAACGAAAATATGTAATATAGTGGATAATGTTATTCGATTACTATTAGATAAATTTGATATAATGTTTTGGTATAATCCCGGGCTTGATATTAATAATGATGCAGTGGAAATGTATAGAAAAATGATGGGCTACCTATCAAAGCACCATACGGATAAAATAAATTTAGAAACGATATCAGAAAAAATTGGATTAAGTAAGGTTTATATATCAGAATTTTTAAGCACGGTATCCTTAGGATTCCAAAGAATGCTGAATTATTGCCGCGCATCTCATGCGGCTCAGATGTTAATTGATACAAACATCAAGATATTGGATATATCTGAACACTGTGGTTTTTCTGATCCTAAATATTTCTATAAAGCATTTAGGTTTTGGTATTCATGCACCCCTAATAGGTTCCGAAAAAAATATTCATATCCGAAAAAACCTTGTAACCAAGAGAAAATTCTTCAACTGAACGATGTTTCTGATTGCATAGAAGAAATAGCAATGAAACATTTCGTTGATTGGTTTATTTTCTAAATCGATTTAATCCAGTACAGGGTTTTGTCTATTGGTTGTTTTTCGGATAAAAATGGTGTAAATATCCTCGAAATGACATTGTCAAAACATTTCAAAAATTATAACTTTATAATAGATCTGCAGATCTTAAACAAAAAATCAAATTGGAACGTCTATTAATTTTTGGGTATTGTGTTCTTAGATCTTTTTAATTATGAAGGAGGTAACAGATGGTTAATAATGGTGAAACTCCTCTATCAAATAACCAAGGTGTTAAACTTAAAAGGGTTTTATCGCTACCCTATTTAGTGGCATTCGGGTTGGCATATCTCGCACCTACTGTGGTTTTTAACTATTATGGCATCATGAGTGTTATGACGCACGGGATGATGGCATTAGCATATGTTATCACAACTATTGTTATGTTTTTTACGGCTTATAGCTATGCAAGAATGGTTGAAGCCTTTCCAGTTGCCGGGTCTGCGTATACCTATGTACAACAATCTATAAATCCGTACGCTGGGTTTTTTGCTGGATGGCTTATGCTGCTAGATTATTTATTATTACCTATGATTTGCTATCTTTTGCTTGGGATATATGTTAATGAATTTTTTCCCCAAATTCCAATATGGTCAATTGTTGTATTTTTTGTTTTGGCCGGTGCCTTTATAAATATTATAGGAACAAAAACCGCGGCAAGGGTTAATACAATTATCATTACGGCACAAATTATTTTTACAGTTCTATTTGTTGCTGTTATAATCAAACTTGTTATGGATGGTGGCGGTACAGGCACCCTTGTTTCTAAAAAAGCAATTTTTGATTCTGCAGAATTTGTGCCAAAGAATATCCTTGCTGCCTCCTCGATATTATGCGTGTCTTTTCTAGGATTTGACGCAGTGACAACAATGGCAGAAGAAACAATAAATCCTAAAAAAACTATTGGGAAGGCCATTATGACTGTTTGTATTGGTGCAGGTATTGTCTTTGCTATTGTATCCTATTTTTCACAATTAGCTTGGCCCACCGCATATTTGGAGATTCAAAACCCTGATGCTGGTATTTTTGAATTGTTACCAAAGCTTGGATCCTTTATGGGACCGTTATTTTTTGTAACTGATAATCTTGCTAGTTGGATCTGTGCAATGGCGGGATTAGCCGCTGTTTCTAGAATTCTTTATGGAATGGGGAGAGACGGAGTGTTACCAAAAAAATTCTTTGGACGCTTACATAAAAGGTTCCAAACGCCATATTTAAATATAGCCGTAACATCCGCTTTTGCATTATCAGCATTGTTCTACGCCGATAACTTAATGGGAGCTGCATCTTTAATAAGTTTCGGCGCAATTAGTGGGTTCTTGCTAGTAAATTTATCCGTAATAATGTTCTATTTTGTCAAGCATAAAAAAAGAGGCGCGGCTAATACATTACGATATCTTATAATGCCTACCATAGGTGTAGTTGTATGTGCTATTTTGTGGATTAGCATAGAAAGATCCGCTAAAATTCTAGGGGGTATATGGTTATTGCTTGGCTTTATTTACATAGTTGCTAAAACAAAATTTTTCAAGGTTAGCCCGCCTGTTATGGAGATTACAGATAGCGAATAAAAAAAATGTAATGAATTGTATATGCGTTATAGAAAGGAGCATCTATATGAATATTGCTAACAAGTTTGCACTATTAAACATCTCAATCGTTGATGGGTACGGAGGTTGGCCTGAGGAAAATAAAGCACTTGTTGTTAAAGACGGGTTTATTACCTGGGTCGGTAATATGAAGGGTTACGTTCGAGAAGAAGGGGTTCAAGAGATAAGTCTTGATAGCCACTTTGTTATGCCTGGTATGATAGATGCACATGTACATTTATCAGGAGGTCGTGGTGATGTGGAATATCAGGAAATAGAAGTCATGGCCGAGAATAAAATGCTACGTGCAATGCGTTCGGTCTATGAGGCACAATCAATACTTAAACGTGGATTTACTTCAGTCCGGGATATTTCTTTAAATGGACTCTATTTGAAAAGGCTTTTTGGAGATGATATTATACCTGGTCCGAGAATTATCGCATGTGGTCCTGGGCTTTGCAGAACAGGAGGGCATGTTGACCTGTTCCAATACACACTAGAATATGTTAAAGAAAATGGCTTTTGGGGTATTCTTGCTGACGGACCGGATGAAATAAGAAAAGGTGTTCGGTGGTTATTGCGTGAAGGCGCAGACCAGATTAAAATTTGGGCGAGCGGTGGTGATAATTGGCCGAATGATCGGAATTCAGATGTGCATTACTCAATGGAAGAGATTGTTATGTGCGTTGAAGAGGCCCATAGACAAAAGGGTACTTTTGTATGCGCTCATGCTGAAAACAGGGAGGCTATCTCTATGTCTGTAGAAGCAGGTGCTGATACGATAGAGCATGGGGAGGAATTAGACGAGGAGCTTGCAGAAAAAATGGTCGAAAAAGGAACAATACTTGTTCCTACCTTGGCTTTAATAGTAAATTGGTATAAGGATTTTATTCCAACAGGGGATGCGGTATTTAAGAAAATACGCCCTGATGTATTCTTGCACCGTGATGTTGCACCAAGTGATGAGTTTGGAGAGGCATACAGTAAAAGCTCACAGGAAAGTTTTGAACTTGCAGTAGAAAAGGGTGTTAAAATAGCCCTTGGATCTGATACCGTATATGAGCCTTTAACAATGTATGGTGAATACAGCGCAAAGGAATTTAAAGCACTTGTCCAATGCGGCCTGTCTGTTCCCAAGGCAATACGTGCTGCTACCCTTGGGTCTGCAGAGGCGTTAAACATGAGTCATAAAATTGGTACCGTAGAAGTAGGTAAGGAGGCTGATTTACTGATACTGAGAAAGGATCCTACCCAAAGTGAGGATATCCTTTACAATGCAGATAACATATTTCTTACTTTTGCAAAAGGTAGATTGACAGTAGAGGATGGTCGGTTTGCATGGTGAACTGTAGGGGTTTCAATGTATATTGTGGAGAAGGGATTATAGTATTATTAACCATAATAACAAGGCCTCTATTTTAAATCGTTGTCTGGCTAGCAAGATATTAAAATAAGAAATACTCGCCTCAAATGAGGCGAGTGACCTTTATATAGACTGCTGACAGTAAAATAAATTATGTAAGAAGGAAGAACCATGAAAACTATTTTAAACAATGCAAAAATTTATACTATGAATGATTTTGAGGAAATTGCTAGCACTATGGCTTTTCAGGATGAAATTATAAACTATGTAGGGTGTGATAATGTCATACCTTACGATGACAAGGTCAGATATATTGACATGAAAGGTAAAACGATAATGCCTGGTATTATTGATAGTCATACACATCCCGGTATGACATCCCAAAGCTCATGGCATATTAAATTACCAAAAACAGATAATTGAGATGAAATATTGGATTTTGTAAAAAGTTTTGCTGACAATCACCCAATTGTAGAGGTTCCTTTTTTATACTTTGAAAAAAAGGAACCTCTACAATTG
>CAZHBR010000022.1:0-5066 GCA_964530755.1 uncultured Oscillospiraceae bacterium
TTAAGATGGATTGGGAAAGCCGCACACTAAAAATTCTTAAAAGGGACATTTTAAAAACACAACTTTCAGAAAAAGTGGTAAAAAGCAACCTGAGAGATCCGATCGCGTTGGATTTATCAGGTTTTACTGTTCTTGCGATGGTTGAAAAGCCTTCATTGACCGGAACGGCCGGGGGTCTGCCATACAGCGCCTATACGGATTCTATGGCGATGCCGGAGGATGTTGTATCGCCTTCTGATCTGATACCGATACCGACGCTTGATATAAAAGAAATTGATATGAGGGGATACAGCATTTTGCAGGTGGGAGATGTGTTATATCTTCCTTTGCGCGTATTTGCCGGAGATGAGGCTTTCGGTTGGGACGTCTATTATGATAACTATTCGGGAGTATATATAAGCACAAAACCGGAAAAATCTGCAGAGTCGTTTCTCGATAAAAAAGAATCTGAATACAATAAGGGGCTTGCATCATACATCAGATCAAAAAACAGAAGTATAAACGACGGTAAGTCGCTGATGCTGGTATTTCTGTTTAAGCACGAAGCGGATGTTAACAATATAGATGAACGTTTGTTAATGGCGATGGCTCAAAAGGAAAGCACCTTCAAAACAGATGCCGTCGGAGGTAGCGGCGGGCCCGTCGGGATTCTTCAGATTCTACCTTCTACAGCGAAGATGTACGGCATTGAACGAAGTGAGCTTTTTGATCCTCACGTAAATATTGAATTCGGTGCCAAATATATCGGTGATAAGCTGGACTATTACGATAATAAAACGATAGCCCTTACCGCATACAATCAAGGAGGGACTGCAATCAGCCGCGGAAGCTACAATACACGATATGCCGGGCGTATAACCTCCGCCGAAAATGATCTGAAGCTATGATCGGAAAGAAGTAGGGATTCCTTAAAGCCACAGAGAGTTGCCGGATGGTGAGAGGCGCGGGTGTTGGGGTTTTTCGAATACATTCTGGGAGCTTCCCACCCAAAGGGCATGGAGCCCCGGTAGGCTGGGACGGGTGCACCCGTTACAGTGACGCAGTTATGTGCCGGTTTAACGGCACCGTACTGATAGAGGCGAATGTTTGTAAGGACTTCGCGAATTGAGGTGGTACCGCGGTCGATTTCCGTCCTCTGTTGCAAGGCGTCAAAGCCAAAATGCAGCAGGGGGCGGTTTATGTTTTTGCGGTAGAATACGAGGAAACCGGGAGGATTAATGACATGTTTGAAAAAGTGCTGATGCTGATTTTGTTTTTTACCGTAACAATATCTATCGGCGTCTATTGCAGAAAACATGCCGGCAATGTCAATGATTTTGTGCTGGGGGGAAGAAAGGTCGGCCCTTGGGTGAGCGCCTTCGCTTATGGGACCTCGTATTTTTCCGCTGTTGTGTTTGTTGGCTATGCAGGTCAATTCGGATGGAGCTTCGGTCTTGCAGTGGTTTGGATCGGCATAGGTAATGCCGTTATCGGAAGTCTTCTCGCTTGGGTAATTTTAGGCAGAAGGACAAGAATAATGACAAAGCATTTAGATTCGGCCACAATGCCCGATTTCTTTGAAAAAAGATATAAGAGCGCCACTTTGAAGATTGTGGTCTCTGTGCTCATTTTTATATTCCTTGTTCCTTATTCAGCTTCCGTATACAAAGGTTTATCAGAGCTTTTTTCAATGGCTTTCGGCATAGATGTTATTTTCTGTATTGTCGGGATGGCTTTTTTAACAGGTCTTTATGTGGTGCTTGGGGGTTATATGGCGGTAGCGATAAACGATCTCATTCAAGGTATAATTATGGTCTTAGGGATAATTCTTGTTATAGGCATAGTCCTGAACACACAAAACGGCCTGATGGCGGCGGTTGTAGAGTTATCTAAAATTCAATCGCCTGAGGCACCAAACCTGAACGGCGCCCTGGTTTCCTTTTTCGGTCCGAACCCTTTGGCGCTGTTTGGCGTCATTATTCTGACGAGCCTGGGAACCTGGGGTTTACCCCAGATGGTCCATAAATTCTATACGATTAAAAGCGAGAAAGCCATTCAAACGGGCACTATTATTTCAACGATGTTCGCTCTCATTATTGCGGGAGGGTCGTATTTTATAGGGTCCTTCGGCAGGTTGTTTTATGAACCGGCTACGGATGGATATGTGGCCTATGACAGCATAGTGCCTACGATGATAGGAAAGGTTATGCCGGATATCATGATCGGTCTCGTAATGATAATGGTGCTGTCTGCGTCCATGTCAACGCTGTCGGCCCTTGTTATGGCCAGCAGCTCCACTTTTACTCTCGATTTCCTTCGGGGCATCTGGTTTAAGGATATGAGCCGGCAGGCGCAAGTGGTGATAATTAAGATACTATGCGTTGTCTTTGTTATTTTCTCTGTCATTATTGCGCTAAATCCCAATAATCTCATTACAACGCTCATGTCGTTGTCATGGGGCGCCTTGGCCGGATCCTTTCTTGGTCCGTTCCTTTACGGATTGTTTTGGAAAGGAGCCACAAGGGTGTCGGTTTGGGCATCTATAATTTTCGGCGTGGGATTTAATGTGGTAAATCTGTTTCTTAATATGGCCACCCCCCCTATGGCAGGTGCTATAGCCATAATGCTTTCTCTTGTGATAGTGCCTTTAGTCAGTCTCGTTACCCCGAGGATGGAAAGAACATACGTAAATGAAATATTTTCATGCTACGACGAAAGAATTGAAATGGTAATAGAGCATAAGGCGAGACTCAAAGAAGATGAAAATGGCAGGTCCTGATCAAGCGTTGACAAGTTAAAAAAGGAAGTCTATCATCTAAAGTGATAATTTACCGACAGAGGATCCCATGAAAAAGAAAAAGATCTACAGTCTTATGGTTTTAGCCGCTTTTTTTTGGTCGGGGGCGTTTATTGCGGGAAAATATTCTGTGGCCTATATTCCGGTTTTTACACTGACTTTTCTGCGATTTTTTCCCGCGGCAATATTGATGTATATTGCAATGCGGGTAACAAATTGTCCTTATCGGCTAAATAAAACACATGTACCGATTTTTCTTATGACCGGAATGATCGGGATGTTCGGCTACCACATTCTTTTTTTTAGCTGCCTGAAATATACCACTGCAATCAATTCTTCTATAATAGGGGCCATGAATCCTATAGTAACGGTGATAATCGCTTTTATAGCGTTGAGGCAGAAGCTGTCCCGTCGTCAGGCTGCAGGCATATGCCTGTCTTTTGCAGGGGTATTTTTGACAATAACAGGTGCAGATCTTCATGTTATCCGGATGCTGAATTTCAATAAAGGGGATATCCTGATGATGCTGGCGGTGATCTGCTGGGCTGCCTACGGCGTGATAAGCAGCAGTGCTATGAGCAGCGATAAGCCGACCGCCCCGATTCTGCCAATGGCATTGACCTTCTACAGCTTTATTGTTTGTCTCATCGCGCTGGTTCCCTTTGTCGTGATGGAAAGGCCGTGGACATTTCTTCCTAAGCTGCCTGCCGCCTCCTTCGCTGCGGCATTGTATATGGCTGTCTTTCCGTCCTTTATCGGTTATTTGATACAGCAGTTTTCCATAAAAGAGATAGGCGCGGGAAGAACATCTGTATTCATAAATCTGGTTCCCGTATTCTCTACGCTGCTTGCCATATTGCTTCTTGATGAAACGCTGCAGCCTATAAAATTTTTTACAGCCTGGGCAATTATAGCGGGAGTAATTATCACGCAGGATGAAAAACATCTGTTCGGCAACAAAAGCGATGATGGTGAAAAAGCTTGATATCTCTTTTTTCTTATGATACCATTCCACTAAATCGATGAGGCTGGGATAGGCCGAAAAGCGATTGTACGACAAGGCCGGATGGTGTTTTTTTAATTGCTTCGAATGCATGAACATAAGTGTTGCGGCATAAAGACAATAGAGAGTAAAATACAAACAGGGAGGATATAAAGGATGATAAAAACAGTTGTATCGGGATACGGTAAAATGGGCTGTCTTGTAGAGCAAAAGCTGAACATAACAGAAGGGATGGAATGCATCGGTATTTTTGATCCTCTGTCGACGGACCCGGAGGTGGCAGCTCACCCGAAGGACCTTTCGCCTATGGATGTTATCATCGATTTCAGTCATCCGGATAATATCTTTACATTGGGTGAATATGCAAAGGAGCATGGCGTCGCCTTGGTGATTGCGACAACAGGTCATACAGGGGAACAAAAAAGCTATATTGAAAAGCTTTCAGCCCATGTGTCCGTAGTATATACCGCCAACTGCTCCCTTGGGGTGACAGTATTGGCGAAGGTATTAAGGGATATCAGTTCGGTGTTGTCCGACTCCTTTGATATAGAGATAATAGAGAAGCATCACAATCTCAAGTTGGATTCACCAAGCGGCACAGCGAAGATGCTGGCCGAGGCGGTAGATCCGGAAGGGCAATTTGAAAAAACATACGGTCGGCACGGCGATGGAAGAAGGGGCCGCGAGGTAGGGATACACGCTGTCAGAGGTGGGAATATCGTAGGAGAACATACCGTGATTTTCGCCGGAGAGGATGAAGTTTTAGAGTTTACGCACAAAGCGGGATCCAAGCAGATATTTGTTAACGGTGCTGTAAGGGCAGCCCAATTTGCTGTAAAGCATAGAAGCGGGCTTTACGATATGAACGATGTGCTGTTTAAACGGATTTTATAAAAAATAGTCGGCGTGGGAATGTGATACCGGATGGCTATGGAATAGGTGAAAAGATGAATAAGACAAGGCATTATATATTTGACGGCTGCGACACTGTGAAGCTGGCCGAGCGTTATGGCACTCCTCTTTATGTGGTATCGGAAAGCGAGATTATACGTCGGTGCCGGGAAATTCAAAAGAGTTTTATTGACAAATATCCAGGTAGCAGGGCGTTTTATGCCTGCAAGGCATTTTTAACCCTGGATATGGCGAAGCTGATAAGGCAACAGGGGCTAGGATTTGATGTGGCATCGGGAGGAGAGCTTTTTACAGTGTTAAAGTCCGGTGCCGATCCTTCAAACATAGTATTTCATGGAAACAACAAATCCTTTGAAGAATGCTGTATGGCCCTTG
>CAZHBR010000022.1:5076-13321 GCA_964530755.1 uncultured Oscillospiraceae bacterium
GTAGGAACCATCGTAGCGGATAATTTTTCAGAGCTCGATATGCTTGATGATATCGCAGGAAGAAGGGGAAGAAAGGCCGAGGTTCTGCTCAGGGTTACGCCGGGTGTGGACAGCGACACCCATCAGTATATTTCAACAGGCCATCTCGATTCAAAATTCGGATTCTCGCCTCAGAGCCTTCTTGAGGAGGATGGGGTTTTAAGGACATTGTCGCTTTCGAATGTGCGGCTAAAGGGTTTTCACTTTCATGTGGGATCCCAGCTTGTTGAGAACCGCTCCCATCTGCTGGCGATGGATATAATGCTGGACTTCATAAAAAAGATAAGGGATAAGACGGGATACATTCCATTTGAATTTAATATGGGAGGGGGATTTGGCATCCAGTATGCCGGGGATCCAAAAAGAAAACCTTTAGCTTACTTTACCGATCCCATGATGGAGAAGCTGATGCGGTTTTGCGATGAAGAAAATATGCCTCCTCCTAAAGCAAGCATAGAGCCCGGCCGATTCATTTCAGGTGAGGCGGGGATTACAATTTATCGCATAGGCACAGTAAAAACAACGCTTGGAAAAAGGATTTATGCAGGTATCGACGGCGGCTTTCCGGATAATCCAAGAACAGCGCTGTATCAAGCCAGATACGAAGTCAAAGCTATCGGGAAACAGGATGAGAAGGAGGAAGAGACCGTAACCATAGCAGGTAAATGTTGTGAGAGCGGCGATATCCTCGTATGGGATGCTGTTTTGCCAAAGCTGAACCGGGGGGATTTAATTGCCGTCCTTTGCACCGGAGCGTACAATTATTCTATGGCAAGTAATTATAACAGGATACCAAGGCCGGCTCTTGTAATGGTCAATGAAGGCAAAGACAAACTGTCTGTGCGGCGTGAAACCTATGAGGATATGTTGGCAAGGGAGATGGATGTAGATTAAAATTTACATGAGTTGAAAGCTCCTTCCTAAAAAGGGGGAGTTTTTATTTTTTAAATGATCTGTTTTGCATAAATATTAGTTTTTAAAGAAATAATCGGATATAGCTTGCATAAATTTGCATGATGCCGTATAATTATAAAATATTACGCAATAAAAATATAACAGGAGAAGAACCATGATAGAAAAACTTAAAGTAGGAATCGTCGGATCTACCGGGTATGCAGGGACAGAGCTTCTAAGGCTTTTACTTGATCATCCCCTTACAGATGTAACCGCTTTGAGCTCTGTAAGCTTCGGCGGGAAGGGTATAGCTGAAATATATCCGGGCTTTGCTGCCGCATGCGACATTGTCCTGGACAAGGATCCAGAAAGGATGCTGGATTCCTGCGATGTGGTCTTTGCATCTCTTCCTCACGGACTTTCCGAGGAAATTGCGGCCAAATGCATAAAGAAAAACGTAGCCTTAATAGATCTCGGTGCAGATTTTCGATTGACTGATGAGTCGGTATATAGGGAATGGTATGGATCGGGGTTTATGGTGCCCCATTTACACAAAGAGGCTGTGTACGGATTGTGTGAGGTATACAGAGAAGATATAAAGAATGTCGGAAAGAAAAAAATGAGGCTTGTTGCAAACCCGGGGTGCTACCCCACTTCTGCCTCCCTGGCCCTTTATCCTGCTTTAAAAGATTGTTTGATAGATTACAGAAACATCATCATTGATGCCAAATCCGGGGTAACCGGAGCGGGAAGAAGCGTGACAAGAGGGACACATTTTCCGGAATGCAATGAGGCATTTTCCGCCTATAAGGCGGGGGGACACAGGCACAGACCGGAAATAGAGGAGACTCTTAGCCGCATATCGGGATCCGGGGTGAATGTCACCTTTACCCCCCATCTTCTCCCTTTGAACAGGGGAATACTGTCAACAATCTACTGCGACATGAAAGAGGATTACAGCGCGATACGCAGATGCTATGAAGAAGTTTTCAGTGAAGAACCCTTTGTCGTGGTTTTAGATGAGGGCCGCTATGCAAATGTCAAAGATGTAAGGATGACCAATTGCTGCCATATATCTTTGCACAAGGATATGCATACAGGGAAGCTTATCATCTTAAGTGCCATAGATAATATGGTGAAGGGCGCTGCCGGTCAGGCCATTCAGAACATGAATATAGTATTTGGGTTTCCGGAGACCATGGGACTGCCGAAGGCGGCTCCGGCATTTTAGAAAGGATTGCTTTATGATAATAAAAAACGGGGTATGCGCGCCTCTTGGATTCATCGCTTCGGGAAGCTGCGCAGGAATCAAAAATGAAAAAGGGAAAAAGGATCTTGCTCTCATTTACAGCGAGGTTCCCTGCAGGGCCGCCGCAGTTTACACGTCAAACAAGGTTAAGGCTGCGCCTCTTTACCTCACTATGGATCATTTAAAAGATGGAACAGCTCAGGCGATAACTGCAAATTCGGGAAACGCTAACGCATGTGCGCCTTTTGGGGAGGAAAATGCCCTGCGTATGGCAAAGGCTGCAGGAAAAGCGCTGGATATAGATGCGAAAGATGTGATAGTCGCTTCAACCGGCATCATAGGCGTACCCTTAGAGATAGAATGCATAGAGTTAGAAATGCCTGCGCTGGCGAAGGCTCTGTCACGAAAAGGCAGCAGCGATGCTGCAAAGGCCATAATGACCTCGGATACCTATTATAAAGAGTATGCCCTGTCTTTGGATATTTCGGGTACTACAGTAAAGATCGGGGGAATATCTAAAGGCTCAGGCATGATTCATCCTGATATGGGCACGACTTTGACATTTCTTACTACGGATGCAAATATAGAACAGCCGCTGCTTAAAAAGGCTTTATCCTACTGCGTCGGTAAAACGTTTAACCGGATCAGCGTTGATGGGGATACCTCAACAAATGATATGGCCTGTATACTGGCTAACGGCCTTGCGGGGAATCCTGCTATAACGGCTGAAGGGCATAAGGATTATGAGATCTTCACCGGGGCTTTGCTGAAAATCTGTACCCATCTTGCCATGGAATTGGCCAAGGACGGGGAAGGAGCCACGCGGCTTGTGGTATGCACAGTCAAGAACGCAAAAAATGAGAAGAAAGCGGCCAATATGGCTAAGGCTGTGATTTCATCATCTCTGACAAAGGCGGCTATGTTTGGAAGCGATGCCAATTGGGGAAGGGTGCTGTGTGCCTTAGGGTATTCCGGTTCAGATTTTGATTATTTAAAAACAGATGTATCTTTTAGTTCAGAAGGAGGCAGTATTTCAGTTTGTAAAAACGGCAGAGGCCAAAGCTTTGACGAGGCGGAGGCTAAGCGGGTTTTGTCCGAGGATGAAGTGGAGATCCTTGTAGATCTCAAGGAGGGGACAGAAAAGGCGACGGCCTGGGGCTGCGACCTGTCCTACGACTATGTGAGAATCAATGGAGATTATCGATCCTGATGAAAGATGGAAGAGGAATGGAGATTATTATGGTGCAGGAGCTATCGGAAAAGGCGGGCCTCTTAGTGCAGGCTCTACCCTATATTCAGGCTTTTAACAAAAAGACTATTGTAATAAAATACGGGGGCAATGCGATGACGCATACTGCTCTTAAAGAAGACGTTGTAAGAGATATAGTGCTCTTATCCCTTGTAGGTATAAACATTGTCCTTGTGCACGGGGGCGGTCCCGAGATCAGCGAGACGCTTAAGAGGATGAATATAGAATCACACTTTGTAAATGGCCTAAGGTATACAGACGAAGAAACGATGGATGTTGTGCAGCAGATTTTATGCGGCAGAATCAATAAAAATCTCGTTTCGATGATCAGCCGCGTCGGCGGTAAATCCATAGGACTTTGCGGCATGGATGGGAACATGATAAAGGCGGTAAAATTCCGGGAGCAGGGAAGGGATTACGGCCTGGTAGGCCGGATCATTTCAATTGATCCGTCAGTGATCAACGGAAATTTGGAAAAGGGATATATACCGGTAATTTCAGGGGTGGCCTGCGGGATTGACGGGGGCGAAAGATACAATATTAATGCTGATACCGCGGCGGCAAAGTTAGCCGTTGCCCTTAAGGCCATAAAGCTCATTCTGTTAACTGATGTCAGAGGAATAATGAGAGATACAAGCGACGAAGGCACTTTGATCCCGCAGCTTACGTTATCGGATATTCCCGCTATGATGGATGAGAAAATAATTTCGGGGGGTATGGTTCCGAAGGTGGAATGCTGTGTAGAGGCTTTAAACGGCGGTGTGGAAAGGGCCCATATCATCGACGGCAGAATACCTCACTCCATTCTGATAGAGCTTCTTTCAGATGAAGGTATAGGAACTATGATCACCCGGGATCCGGAGGATGTATATGAACCTTAATGATATTAAAAAACTGGATGAACAGCATGTCATTCAAAGCTACAGCCGTTATGATGTTGCCTTTACACATGGAAAAGGAAGCCTGATTTACGATGATACGGGGAAGGAATACGTGGATTTCGGAAGCGGTATAGGGGTATGCTCTATAGGTCATTCTCATCCTCATTGGGTTTGGGCAGTCAATCATCAGGCAGCACGTCTAGCCCATATCTCTAATCTTTTTTATTCTGAGCCCTACGCCCTGTTGGCAAAGCGGTTGACAGCGATTTCGGGTATGAGCAGGGTGTTTTTCGGAAACAGCGGATCCGAAGCTAATGAAGCAGCGATTAAGATAGCGAGAAAATACAGCAGGGACCGCTATGGAGGCGGGCGTTTTGTAATCGTAACCCTTGATCAATCTTTTCATGGCAGAACTATGGCTGCACTGACTGCAACGGGGCAGCCTGACTATCACAAGCATTTTTTTCCCTTCGACCCGGGATTTCGTTATGTTGCACCAAACGAAGAGGAGGCTGTAAAAGAGGCAGCCAAAGACGATGTATGTGCAATAATGGTGGAAGGCATTCAGGGTGAAGGAGGCGTAATCCCTCTCACGGAGTCCTATGTGAAGCAGTTAGAAAAAATAGCAAAGGAAAAGGACATAATGCTGATATTTGATGAGGTGCAAACAGGTAACGGGCGCACCGGGCATATGTTCAGTTATCAGGGTTTTGGAGTTAAACCTGATATCGCCACCACAGCCAAAGGGTTAGGCGGAGGCCTCCCCATAGGCGCTGTGCTTGTAAACGACACCTGTAGCAATGTGCTGACGGCCGGAACTCACGGATCCACCTTCGGGGGCAATCCAATAGCTTGTGCCGGTGCAAATGCGGTTTTGGACATAATCACCAAGGAGGGATTTCTGGAGGAGGTGAAAGAAAAGGGGCAGTATATAATGGATACCGTCAGAGGCTTCGGCGCAGCCTCGGTTAAGGAGGTAAGGGGTAAAGGGCTGATGATAGGATTAAAGCTTGAAGGCGTATCGCCTGGGCAGGCGGCTGCGGAACTTCTGCTGAAAGGACTTTTAGTTTTAAGCGCGGGGAAGGATGTAATGAGATTTCTTCCTCCTTTGACTATAAGTCAAAGTGAGATAGAAAAAGGGCTTGCGATACTCAAAAATTATCTTGTGTGAAACGCTTTTAACCGGGATGCTTCTATGATAAAATTATATAGTTTATTATGGCAATTTAATCTAAGGAGCGTGTAATGAGATATAAGGTGAGGCTCGATATTTTTGAGGGACCCTTTGATCTTTTGGTCTATCTGATTGAAAATGCAAAAATGAGCATCTACGATATCCAACTGTCCGAGATTACAAGACAATACATAGAATACATGGACGATATGAAAAAGCTCGATGTGGTTTTGGCGAGCGAGTTTATTACTTTGGCTGCAACGCTGATAGAGATAAAATCGAGGATGCTTCTTCCCGGTATTAAATCCGATGATGATGCCGATGATATATCTAAGGATCCAAGAAGCGAGCTCGTTGCCCGATTGCTAGAATATAAACGCTATAAGCAGGCTGCCAACTTTCTTGAGGAAAAAGAGAAGGCTAGCCGGCATATTTTTACAAAACCGAGGGAGGATACCGGTATTTACGACAAGGAGCCGGATGTTTATCTCAACTTAGACCTGAATCGTTTCGTTAAGGCCTTTGATTTATTTTTGCATAAACAAAAAAGTGTGTCCGAGGTCAAGAGAAGATATGCAGGGGACAGGCGCAAATGGATGAGCATTGAGGAGCGAATTATACAGGTAAAGGAACTCATTCGGGGGGCAGGCAGGCTTAAATTCAGAGAACTCATATCGGACAAGCGTGATCGCTATAACGTGATCCTGACCTTTCTTTCCATGCTGGAGCTTGCAAGACAGAAACGGATCAGGCTTAAGCAGAATGTCAATTTCGGAGAAATTATTCTTATCGCCGGCGAAATTGATGCATCATCTCAAAAAGGAGCATAGATTTTTACATGAACGATAAACAGAATATAAAATCAGCTTTTGAATCAATGCTCTTTGTTTGGGGAGATCCCCTGGATGTGAAGGCTGCTGCAGAGGTTTTCGGCATTGACTGGAAAGAAGCATACAGCTACTTTAAGGAATTGCAAAAAGAATACGAGAAGCAGCAGCGGGGCATACTCATCCGTGAAATCGACAAGTGTTTTCAGTTTTGTACAAGAGAAGAAAACAGCATTTACATAGAGCGCCTTTGTACTCCCGTCAAGGAACAAAGGCTTTCAAGGTCGGCCCTTGAGGTGCTTGCCGTAATAGCCTACAAGCAGCCTGTTGTAAAAAGTGAAATAGAGGGCGTAAGAGGTATTAAATGTGACAGGGTCATTGATGGGTTGATGAAGAAGAGGCTCATAGAAGAGGTGGGAAGAGGAAGCGGTATAGGACGGCCGATTTTGTACGGAACCACAAAACTATTTCTAGAGCATTTTGGGTTCACCAATTTAAGGGATCTTCCCGGTATCGAGGATATCGAGGATATTTTAGAGGGGTCCTTTGATGAAGACAAGCAGGATACAGAACAAATTAAAATCTCATTGGATATAGGATAATAAAGTTCATATGTGATTAATATCCAGCATAACTCCTTTTCGTTTGACAAAAATAGCTTAGGAAAGGAGTTTTTATAATGAGCATAAAACACACTTGCAGCACGAGGTCTTTGATTTTCTATTTCTTGATAATCTTTTTCATAATGCTGCCTGCAAACGTTACGGCTGAAAGCGCATCACTTCCGCTTTGCCCGGAAATATCGGCCCAAAGCGCTATAGTGATAGAGGCGAACTCCGGCAGAGTTTTATATGAAAAGCAAGCGAGAATGAAAGCTTATCCGGCAAGCATTACAAAGATAATGACGGGCCTGCTGGCTTTAGAGAGAATAAATCCGGAAAGCAAAATTCGCATCCCCGCTGAAGCTGTCGGAATTGAAGGTTCTTCCATATATCTTGCACCAAATGAAATCATTTCCTTGCGGGATTTAGTATATGGTCTGATGCTGCGCTCCGGCAACGATGCTGCGGTAGCTATCGGTAAGGCCGTAGCCGGCGACACCGATAATTTCGTCTTGTTGATGAATCGCCGTGCGCTGCTGCTTGGTGCAGCGGACACAAATTTTATGAATCCGAACGGCCTGTTTAACAAGGAGCATTATACTACCTGCTACGATATGGCCCTTATTGCGAGAGAGGCAATGAAAAATGAAGAGTTCCGAAAAATTGCGGCGGCCAAAAACTGGACAGCCGATAGGGGAACAGGAAAGCACAACCAGTTTTACAATAAAAACAAGGTGGTATTCGAATATGAAGGCGGAAACGGAATTAAGATCGGTTATACCAGTGCTTCGGGACGTACCCTTGTGGCATCCTCCATGCGAAATGGCATGGAATTGATATGCGTGGTAATGAGGGCCCCCGACTGGTTTAACGACAGCTATAAATTAATGGACTATGTTCATGATAACTATGAAATGAAAAAAATTGCCTGCGGCGGACGGATACTTAAGGCCGTGCCTTTAACGAAAAGCGGACGGGATCACGTCTTTGTGGGTCCGCAAAACGATATAGCCTTTCCTGTTATAAAAGGTGAGAAAAGCAGTACAAGCGTCTGTTACCGCTTGCCTGAAACGGTAACCGCCCCGATTGATCGTTGGCAGGAGGCGGGCAAGCTGTCGATTTACGATAGGGATGAGCACATCTATGATCAGCCGCTTTATTATCTTGAAGATATGGATTGCGTTAAATGAAACGGCGCCCGCGTCACCCATTGCTTTGATAAAGCATATTTCTAATAGTAATCAGGGCAATCGGATTTCCCGGTAGCCCTGGTTTTTAGTGCGCCCGGCACGGGCGCAATCTAACGGGTGCAAGTCCCGAATCCGCCCGG
>CAZHBR010000023.1:0-11537 GCA_964530755.1 uncultured Oscillospiraceae bacterium
GTTGTAGGAACCGTTAACGGCGCGCTGACCATCGGCATTGTTCGCCTGTAAACATTCTCACTGCTAGAGAAAATAATTAATCAGCTATTATTTCTGTTAATTAAATCCCTCTAAAATATAAAAATTCAGCCTGCTTTCCGCAGCTTCGGGTTCCATAAGCATACCGAAAAGGCCGTAACGATCTTTAAGGTACCGATCGTATTCTGAAAGTACAGACCGGCCAGCCAAATCAATTACTGCATTGATGAAGGACCTTGCCGCTATACCTGATGCAATCTCGCCGAACGTGCCGATAACAAAAACCGATACCAGAAAATTTATAAGAAGAAATACCGCGACAGAGCCTTTTTTATTTTTCACCTGACTGGTCCTCCCATTCGGCGTCAACGTGACGAATGAAATCAGCTTCGCCTTTTTTAACCATACCGTCTATCATAGCAGCTTCTCTTTTTTGAATCCTGTATTTGCTGTCTGTAACGACTTTTTCATGTAAGTTAAACGCGTAAGAGTAGACAGCGAATATGCATGCAAAAACCAACGGAATGACTAAAGAAGCAGATACTATCTCCGAGCCTTTTTTGCTCTTGATCCCCATATCAGAAACCGCTGCTTTCTAAATGCCTGAATGTCGAATCTAAAAAATCCAATATCCTCTCCTTAAAAATTAACCCAAGAGCGACTGAAATAGCGATCAGTATCGCTACTTGTACCATTTCCATTCCTTTTTTACTGTTTTTCATCGCTGACTCCTCCAAGTCCCCTATATTTTAATCATTATCGGGGCTACCGTAATAAGAATTAATACGAGAAGCTGCAGCATTAAAGGCAATGCCAGTTTTGTCTCTGCCAATCTGGCCTTCTCCTGCGCTCTCTTTTTTCTTGCAAACCACAAAAATGCTGCCTCACCTCCTAGTTTTTCGGCTAAGGATCCCCCCTTATCTATATTGTCGGATAAAATAGCTGTAAAGCTCATGAACTCTTTAACTTCGCTATCCCTGGCGAATGCCCGAATCTCCCTTATAAGGGATGAATTTGTCGCCGATGCCCTTCTTTCTGCTTCCCAAAGCCCTTCATACAAGGGCTTTATTCGATCTTCTCTGTATTTCTGATAATCCTTTATAATCTTCCTGATCGCCGCTTCAGTAACAAGACCGGCATTAAGCAAAAGGATGAGTTTATCGACAAAATCCGGCAATTCCGACCGAATGCTGCTCAAGACTTCTTTTTTCTTTCGTTTCAATTTCTCATATCTGAAATAATAGGCTAAAAAAAGCAAAGCGCACAGGCATATCATCAAAGCCGGCACAGGATTTGCTGTTTTACTATGCCACGTTATGCGGATCCCCTCCTCCAACTGTTCGGGTAAAATATCACCTTCCGCAGCCTTTTTAGAGAGGACATCGCTTATCCTTGACAGCCGCTTATTCAGTGCCTTTGTATGGTCCCGGCCCTTTAGCGGCATTATATTGATATCAAAAGGAATTTCAATGGCAATGTCCTCTGAATACGCATTTGCCGTTAAAACCACTTGTGCTCCCTCACTGGCGGCGATGCTGTCAATATTGCCTTTTTCATCAAGAACGTCAGGGCTATCGCTGAACCATCTTATAAATATACCGGTTTTTTCTTCTTTTTCCGGCAGATTCAGGTCAAATTCAACATGATCCAAATCTATGTTCTTTCCTTTGATGTATTGCCTCAGACGCTCATCTAAGCCCCATAGACTATTTTCTCTTTCAGTAGCGGTAAGTGGTATCTGATCAGGCCTTACAGCCCGACATACCCTGGTACCGTCATACTCCGCCACCACCTTATAGACTTCTTTATTCCCGCTTGTATCTTCAATAGAAGCATATCTAGAAATTTGCGTTAAAATGAATAAAACGGTGAAAACCAACAGGATCATCAAGTAATTTCCGGCCGTATGGATATGGGCATCCTTCGTTATATCGCAGCTGTTTTTTTTATCACAATAGCCGCAGTATTTTTTCCTTATGATCTGCGCATCGGCAAACAGCCATGAGGGCAAGAACTTGACAAAAGCCGAAGCAAAATCATAAAATATTCTTTTAAATCGATCAATTATAATCATGATATCTAAACCTTAATTCGGCATAGAACAGACATTATACAGCAGGATAAACACAATAAAATCAAAGCGCCGGACATCAGTATTCTGCCTGCCGCAGTTTCATACATTACCAAAAGGTAATCGGGGGAAGTGAATTTAAGAAATATAATCAGCAATAAGGGCATTGCAGAAATGATCCTCGATTCAAGTCTTTTTTGCGCCGTAAGATTTTGGATTTCCTTTTGTATTTCACCTTTATCAAGTAGAATTTCCGCTGTTTTAGCAAGCACTCTGATCAAATCTCCACCTGTCTTTCTTGATATTGAATAGATATCGGCAAACCCTCTTATGTCCTCTATACCGCTTTGTTCGGCAAATTCATTAAACAGCGCCTCTTCGGATTCCTTGCTTTCCTTCATTCTGCGTACAGCCGAGGCTAACCAGGTGCATATCGGCGAATCCTCCTCATAAATCAGATTCATGGATAAGGAAGCATCAGTAAGTGCTTCGGCAAGGGGCCTGCCCGTTCCCACAGAGGTAGACAGCGAATAAACCAGATCCCTAAACTGCTTTGTCAGTTCATCTTTCCTTTTCCCATATATGTATTGAACGTACCGGTTTCTGAAGGGATAGGAAAGAGCCGCCATAATTAAGGCTATAACTAAATTATTGTAAAATAAATAACCGACAAGGCAAAGCAAGGGAATCGAAACTGCGTAGTAGCTAAGCATTTCTTTTGGGGACGGAGAATCATAAAAATCCATCTATGTCCACTCCTTTTCTTTCTAGCTTAGCACGATTTTTAAGAGTTCTTCCCGTAGGCAACAAGCCCTTTCCCGCTTTATATGAATACAGCGGACTGACCTCAATCCTGCTTTCTGTGTAACCTAGAACCTCGACAATCTCTAAAACCTTTCTTGACTTATCGGGCATTCGACCAAGATGCACAATAATATCTATAGCCTCTGCTATCTGACTGCGAATTGAATCCATGGGATAGTTGGCGGCCATGAGAAACATCGCTTCAAGACGGTACAGCATTGCCTCTGGGGAATTTCCGTGCCCCGTCGACAAAGATCCGTCATGACCTGTATTCATGGCTTGCACCATATCCAGGACCTCCTCCCCGCGCACCTCTCCCACAATAATGCGATCCGGCCTCATTCTCAGGCTCGCCTTAATAAGCTGTCTTATGGTGATTTCACCTTTGCCCTGGGCGTTGGCGTTGCGGCTTTCCAGTCTGACAATATTGTCCACACCTGTAATTTGGAGTTCGGCAGAATCCTCTATTACTACAATCCTTTCATCCTTCGGAATAAAGTTTGATAAGACGTTTAAAAAAGTGGTCTTGCCGGAGCTGGTTCCGCCGGATATAAAAATATTATAACCGGAAAGGACCATCTGCTCTAAAAATTGCGCGGCCTTATCGCTCAGAACCTCCCAATCTATCAATTCCCTAATCGTGATTCTTTGCTTCGGAAAGCGTCGAATTGACAGAATTGGTCCATTTAATGCCACATTATCATATACAGCATGTATTCTTGAACCATCCTCAAGCCTTGCATCCACGATAGGATGAAGATCATTGATTTCCTTATGTACCTTACCCGCAAGCCTTCGAATAATTTCTGCAAGCTCCTCCCGCGACGAGAAATTTTTATCAAGTTTTTCTATCCTTCCGAAACGCTCGATAAAAATTCCGTCTACACCGTTGACCATGATTTCGCTGACATTCTGATCCATCGCATAGGGTTCTAATATGTTAAGCTCTTTCCTCGTTGCATTGAAAACACTTTGGACCATGTCTTCTTTTATCCTGAAGGAATAGAACTCAGTATTATCTCCGTGAAGTATTACATCTTCAATCAAACTCATAACCTCCGAATCCGTCATCTTTTCTTCCCTGCTGTTAATAATTGTCCTGACGTTTTCGGTAATTTGCTTTATCGAACCGAAGGCCTCAGGATTTCTTATACATTTGTTCCGCAAGTTTTTTCACCCCCATACCGAAACGACTATGAATATCTATTTGTATCGCATTACCTTTTATAATGAAGCTTTGCTCATCGTTTTCAATAAAAAAATCATCGTTTTGATTTTCCAAAGGACATTCCTCTGTCCATCTATTATGCACAACAATGAATTTATCCTTAATAGAATGATGCCCCCGATCTGAACAGAAAAAGCGTAAAAGGATTTGATTGCGTGAAAAGGAAAACAGCTTCGAATCGTCTATCAGAAGGACTTTTGAGCATAGGGAAAAAAGCAGCCTGGTAACATCCAAAGGATGTCCTCCAAAATCAGCGATGACATAATCATACTGGCCGGTGACAGCATTAAAGAATACAGACAGTTCACCAGGATCAAGCCCCCTGAGTTCATTTAACCCGCACGAAGGCCTGAATCCGTCTACTCCATAAGAATCTGTTAAAACGAAGGCTCGTATATCGGCGGATTCTTTTCTTTCTGTAAAAAGATAATAAAGATAATCGCTTAGGTTGGCCTTTCCCATATCGTTTGGAAAATGG
Source organism: uncultured Oscillospiraceae bacterium (assembly GCA_964530755.1). Lineage (GTDB taxonomy): Bacteria > Bacillota > Clostridia > Peptostreptococcales > Anaerovoracaceae > CAYRNC01. The sequence continues at coordinate 4,600 of CAZHBR010000023.1, forward strand.
GCGGCTGTGGATTCTATCTCCTCAAGCGATATGTATAAAATACGCCCCTTGTAACGGGACGCCAGCTCTCTTGCTGCTGCAATGGCAACCACTGTTTTGCCAACCCCGCCGCTGGCCCCGGTAAAGCCGAATATTTTCCCAAGGGAACCGTCTTTCAGACACTTTCCTGCTTCTTCCCCCAAGCAGATTAAAATGCGTGATGATATTTCCGCCACACCCGAATATCTGTATATAAAACCTTCTTCGTCCTCTTTTGGCCGATAATTGCAAAGACCCAATATATTTCGGTTTTCCCGCATCCTCTCACACTTCTTTTTTTCATCACTGTCTACAAGAAGCACGTCCCAGCCATTTGAATCCTCACAGCTTATTTTCGGATGAAATTCGGGATAACGACAAGATAATGCATCAGCTAATGCAGCAGCATATTCGCTGTCTTTTATTGAAACTTTGATCCTAATTGAATTCATTTGCGCCCTACCTGAATAATTTATATTATAATTATTACATAAATACCATAATATGGCAAATAATCTTCTTCGACAATTATCGACATCATCGAATAATATCATCTTGGCTAAAGACAGCAGATGCAGCAGCACATAATGCTGCCGCACACTTGCCGACACTGGATTCAATTTTAATCGTTATCGCTGTTTTGCTGCAGAAAGATCATGGATCTCAGCTTTTCAAGGGCTCTCGAAAGACCTCCAACTTCATCTATGAGACCTATATCGACAGCATCCTTTGAAAACAGTATAGTTCCTACGTCATTTGCGATATTGCCTGTAGCATTCATATATTCAATCACTGTATTGCGATCGGCTTTTGAAGTCCTGACAATGAAATCAACCACCCGATCCTGCATTTTTCTGAAATACTCGTAGGTCTGCTCTGCACCAATTACAAGTCCTGTCAGTCTGATCGGGTGCATAGTCATAGTAGCGCTTTCCGCAATTATGGAGTAGCGGCTTGCTGTTGCAAGAGGTATTCCGATGCTGTGCCCGCCTCCAAGGACAAGGGACACAGTCGGTTTAGTAAGCGTTGCTGTCAGTTCTGCTATAGCAAGTCCGGCTTCCACATCTCCGCCGACAGTATTCAATATGGTTAAAAGACCTTTTATCGCCGGGTTTTCTTCTACAGCCACGAGCTGGGGAATTATGTTTTCATACTTGGTGGTTTTATCTTGGGCCGGAAGCACCGTATGCCCTTCTATACTGCCGATGATCGTCAGATATTGTACATCGCTGATGAAATCGAAGGCGTTTTTAATTGTTCCAAAATCATCAATGCTTTTTTTGGTTTCGGCCTGATCGCCGCTATTATCCGTTTTATTGTCCTCTTTTCTCCGATTTACATTCCCTCCCATTTTTTATTCCTTTCCGCCCTTGGCATTTTTTTTGAAATATTTAATATACTTCATTAGGGTTTGATTTTTTGGAGGCAATTATGCGATTATCGGATTTAGGAGAAAAAGAAATTATCAACATAGCGAACGGCTGCCGCTATGGCGATTTAAATGAGGCGGAACTGGTTTTTGAAGAAAAGACCGCTAAAATAAAAGCCATCCTCGTGCCGGAGCACAGAAGTCGGCTTTTTTTCGGCAGCATATCCAATATGATTCAGATTCCCTGGCCGAGCATTAAAAAAATAGGGGAGGATATCATCATCGTGGAAACAGATATTTAGCCTGTCTGTATCCGCGACAGACCTGACTTTCTAAAAGCTTCTACCGCGCTTTTATATTCTTTACCTGTAATTCCCCTTCCCAATACACTGTGTCCATTGGCTTTGTAGTAAGGGCGGTATTGTTTCATCACATTCACATAGGTGCTTTCAGATATATCATTTGCCAAATATCGCGCAATTTCTTCTGTCCCTGCAACGTCACAGGGCAATACCAAATGCCGTACCAACAGCCCTTTCACTGCATAGCCTTTATCGTTTAGAACAAGATCCCCTACCTGACGATGCATTTCCTTTACAACAGCAAAATTTATTAAAGGATAGTCTTTTGCATGAGAAAACAATGAAGAATATTCGGCATTACTATATTTCATATCCGGCATATAAATATCTATCACCCCGTCTAATAGACAAATGACATCCAAAGAGTCATAACCGCCGGTGTTATATACAATCGGTATTTTTAGCCCGGCCGCGGCGGCGAGTTTCACAGCCGCTAAAATATTATGCATCACATGTGTAGGTGAAACCAAATTTATGTTATGGCAACCCTGCTTCTGAAGGCGAAGCATGATCTGCGCCAGATCTTCATCGCTTATCTTTCGGCCTTCCCCGAAATGAGCCAGGCTGTAATTTTGACAGTACATGCATTTTAGATTACAATTTGAAAAGAAAATGGTTCCGGAACCTCTTGTCCCCACAAGCGGCGCCTCTTCCCCAAAATGCGGAGCATAGCTTGCCACTATAGCATTTTCAGCGGTGTTGCAGACACCCGTACTGTTAAGCCTTGACGCCATGCATTTTCTGGGGCACAGCATACAAGGCGATGCCAGTTCCCTAATTTTTTGCAACTTGACGCACCATTGCTTTTTGGTGAGGAAAAGATAGGAGGGGGATATTGGTTCGGCAATGAACGATTTATTCGACATAATCCTTACCTCCGACGATCCAGTCTTCATATATCTTTTCTTTTTCCTCCCCCCTTATTACCCTCAGCACACCTTCCGCAAGGGCTGTCATCTCGCGCTCTCCGGGATAGACTAAGACCCTGGCGATGAAGCCGACTCTTTCTTTGATCCAGGATGTCAACATATCATCATATGCGAGTCCGCCGGTCAAAAGTATGGCATCAACCTCTCCTTTTAATACGGCGGAGCCTGCGGCTATCTCCTTAGCAATTTGATATGCCATACCTTCATAAATCTGCCGGGCTTTTTCATCGCCTTTTCTTATCCTTTCAGAAACAATACGACCGTCATTAGTTCCAAGATATGCAACCAATCCGCCGTTACCTATGAGTCTCGCCTTCAATTCCTTCTTGCTGTACTTACCTGAAAAACACATATCTATCAAGGACCCCACAGGAAGTCCCCCCGCACGTTCAGGCGAATACGGGCCATCACCGTCCAGGCTGTTATTAACATCGATCACCTTGCCCTTTTTATGTGTCCCAACTGATATCCCACCGCCCATATGAGCTACGATGAAATTCATTTGTTCGTAAGAACCGCCCAGTTCTCTAGCTGCCGCGCGGGCCGTCGATTTTTGATTGAGGGGATGATCCTTGGACTTCCGTTGAATTTCCGGTATTCCAGAAAGTCTTGCGAGCCCTTCAAATTCATCAACCACAACCGGATCTACTACATATGCATTAATGTTCAAAGGGCTAGCTACTGCATGGGCCACTATGCCGCCAAGATTAGAGGCGTGTTGACCCATTACGCCGGCTCTCAGATCTTCAAGCATTGCATCATTTACAATATAAGTACCTCCCGTAACAGGCTTCATATTCCCTCCGCGACCAACTACAGCATCCAGGGTGCTCGTCGATATATTTTTCTCGGTCATAAATCTGATGATTAAATTTTTACGAAATTCGAATTGCCTATCAAGGGTCTCAAATCCATCAAGCTCTTCCTTCGAATGCATTATTGTCTTTGTAAAGAGTTCTTTTTCATCGTCAAAAACCGAAATTTTCGTCGATGTAGACCCTGTGTTTATCACAAGAATTCTATGCGTTTTATCCATTGTATTTCACCTTGGTTTTTGATTCGCTATCAGCGCTGAAAGAGCTATCGAGTTTAATTTAGCCGTCTTGGAGCTGGCTCTTGACGTAAGTATAATAGGACGTTCTGCACCCATTATTACCCCCGATTTTTCCGCCTTGCCGAAATACTCCATCGCTTTATTAAGCACATTCCCCACTTCAAGATCAGGGACGATCAGTATATCGGCATGACCCGCCACAGGATGAACAATACCTTTGTGCCTTGCGGCTTCAGGAGACACGGCATTATCCAGGCCCAAAGGCCCTTTTACCGTGCAACCGGTTATTTTCCCCTGCTCGTTCATCCTTGTCAGTCTTTCTGCATCTATTGTAGAAGGCATTTTATCATTTACTTTTTCGACCGCACACAAAACGGCAACCTTCGGGTTTGCATTGCCAAGCGCATGGGCTACGTGTACTGCATTGTTGATTATATCCACCTTATCATTTAACGATGGAAATATGGTCATCGCAGAATCGCTGATTATAAAAAATCTATCATAATAAGGGCTTTTCAGAACCCCTACATGACTCAACAGACCGCCTAGGCTAAGACCCGCTTTTTTGTTCAGTACAGCTCTCAGAACAGAAGATGTATCGACAAAGCCTTTCATGAGAAGATCGGCCTTTCCTTCATGAACAATCTCTACCGCTTTTAAACATGCCTTTTCTTTATCCTCAATATCAATTATTTCGAATGCTCCGGATTCCATGCCGACTTCTTCGGCAATGGCTTCAATCGCTTTTTTGTCTCCTACAAGTACAGCCTTTGCAATCCCATTGCGAAATGCATCATCCACAGCCCTTAACAGGCTGTGGTCCTGAGCCACCGCCAAAGCTATCGTTAAAGGCTTATCCCTTTTTACCCGGTTTAAAAGATCTTCAAAGGTTTTAATCATTTATCTCTCCTCCACGATATCTTAAACGCAATTTAACGTCATTCTGATCTACCCGCCGGCAGCCAACCTTAGAATTCTTATTTCATCCCCGGATTCAAGGCTTCGGAAAGGGTATTCTCCCGCCAATAGCTGAATCCCGTTTATCCAAACGGACACGCGACCCTCATACCCTTCCGATTTCAACAGATCATTAACCGAAATTCCCTCACCGACGGTCCTTTTGTCATTATTTATTTTAATTCCAATATCCATTCCAGACCTAACCTTTTAATCGTTTCCTGACTCGGTGAGGCAGTATCCTTGTCCCACCCTGCCAGATCGTAATATTCATCCAGCGCCGTCTCAAAATCCTCTTCGGTTATGCGGGTCCCTTCGTTAGGACCACTTTTTATAGGGAGAAATGCTTTAGGCGGAAGCGCATCGTCTTCTCTATCGAATCCCTCTTTTATATTGAACATGCGCATCATATTGAGCCTTCTTTCTCCTATTTCCTGCAGCTCTTCGATAGTAACATCCCATCCTGTCCCATATTTACAAAAATCTAAGACATCAGCCGGACCATATAATTGCCACGCGGGGCCCCATACGAATTGGCAAAGCATTAAAGTGTCCATCATGGAATAAAATTTTTGTGTTTCAAATGCGAACTTGGCCTTATTCGCATCCAAAACCCCATAGGAATCGCACTTTTCGAAAGGGGCCAGCATGTTAGGCCATATCCAGTTTTGATCATCAGAAGGGGACATGAGCGCAGGATCGTGCTCAGAGGACTGATGATCCGCTCCGAAATTGTTTACTGCATAATTTATGGCGAGATTAGGCTTCATCTGCACCATATGGGCAGGCCATTCCTGCCCTTTGGTCGTTACGACTAATTGCTCTGCGCCGTTACCGATGATTTTTGCAGCCCGCTCGCTGCCTAAGGCCAAAAGGCTTCCGATTCCCTTTTCTTTGCGGGCAATCTTGGGAATCAATTCGAAATACAATGCTCCGTCGCCAAAATTAAGCTCCAAACCGTCCGTATCTTTTTTCGTGAGGATACCATTTTCATAGCAATCCATCGCCCAGGCTATTGTAGCGCCACAGGATATAGTATCTAAACCATACATATTGCATAACTGGTTTGCCTCGCATATATCTGCCAGGTTGTCATTTCCGCAGTAAGAACCGAACGTGGAAAGGGTTTCATATTCCGGTCCTCCATATTCAGGATCCGCCTTCCCCGGAATGCTTACAACTCTCTTGCAGCGTATTGCGCATCCAAAACACGTATCTCTATCTATTAATACGGTCTTTCGCATTGTAGAGCCGCTGATTTTTCCCGCATCCGGGAACACCCCCTCACTCCAGTTATAACTGGGGAGAAAACCTTCATCAGCAAGGGGCATAAGGCATCCTGCCGATCCATTCCTGGCAAGATCCATAATGGAGCTATTGGCCTTCATTCTTTGCTTTACATTTAGCGTCAGGCTTTTTAGACCTTCAGGATCCACCGGTCTTACGGGAGGCTGTTTTTTGACAGCCAAAGCTTTTAAATTTTTTGAACCCATCACAGACCCAAGACCGTTTCTCCCGTTTGCCCTGCTTCTTCTGTGTATTATATTAGCGTAAAGTACAAGATTTTCACCCGCGGGACCTATTATCGACGATTCCACTTTATCTGTACCAAGGTCACTTTCTATGAATTGCTCCGCATCCCCTGTTACCATGCCCCACATCGGAACAGCGTCCCTTATTTCGACCCTGTCCTTTTCAATATAAATATATACGGGGGCATCGGCTTTACCGATTACCACTATGGAATCATAGCCATTTCCTTTTATATGGGCAGGAATAAAGCCTCCGACCTGAGAATCTCCCGCGGTGCCTGTCAGTGGACTTTTTGAAGTTACATTCATACGAGCCTGCCCGCTGACGGGGATCCCTGTCAGCGGCGAAACAGAAAAAATCAGCGGATTATCGGGAGAAAGCGAATCTATTTTTGTCCTTGCTCCCATAATATTAAACATTAAATACATGCCTAAAGATGATCCTCCAGGATATTTTCTATAAATTTCCAAAGGAAGAATTTCAGTCCGTATCGATTTGTCATTTAGATTCACATACAATATTCTTGCATCATTCATGGCCATATCCCCCATTCTGAATCGCAAGCGATAATATATTGCGGAAAAAGACCTATAATGATATATTCCCTTTATTTCGACTTTTCAACATTCAATTTGATACACTGCTCAATTACTTTCTATTTATGCACCGCTAATTTTTCAATCTCCTTTACGCATTCGTCTTTTATTTTCCCGACC
>CAZHBR010000023.1:11547-13289 GCA_964530755.1 uncultured Oscillospiraceae bacterium
CCAGAAATTGCAATGCATCGATAACATTGGGCCTTATGTCGCCGCCTATGAGCACGTACATTATATTATCACCCGGAAAAAGCCTGCCCTCATTTAACCAAGTTCTCACATGAAATATCCCATCCATCCTAAGCGTTTCAGCGACGGCTATATCAACTTTTACCCCATCGTATGAAAAATCTATCCATTCAACAAAGGAACCATCATCTATGCCTTGACGCACCTTGGCCCTGGGCGTTTGGCGCACTGTTCCGTTGTGGATTAAAAACATACCCTCCTTTAAAGACAGAGGATCCGCCTTTGCTTCCTTTAGCCATTCATCAATCGATGGGGGCGTTTTTTGAGGCTTCTCATTCATAATACTGTACTCCTTGAGCATCGTTTAAAAAAACATGCTTTAAAACCTTCCATAATGAATCTTTTCATAAGGTAGTGCATCCACATTATGAGGACTCTTTGCCTCATCGGGATATCCTAGGGCTATAATGCATTCCACGCTGAAATCCTCCGGGATATTGAATATGTTTTTAATATAGACATCCACACTTTCATGCTGCATTGTAAAGCGATTTCTTACCTGCACCCAGCAGGATCCGAGCCCCTCTGTCTCAGCTAAAAGCTGGATTACAATGGCAATGATGGTGCTATCCTCGATATATACGTCTGTTTTATTCGTATCGGATGCTATGACAATCGCTAAAGGTGCCTTCGCAATTAAGGCGGAATGAGACCCCCTTGAATTGCCTAGTCTTTCAAGGTCCTCCTTGTTATCGACTACCACCAGCTCCCAGGGTCTTTTATTCTTAGAGGAGGGAGCAGTCAGTGCCCCTTGAAGTATTCTGTCCAGTACGGACTTTTCAATCGGTATTTCCCTGAACCTTCTAATACTCCTTCTGTTCATCATCATGCTTAGCATAATACCACCTCCGCTTGTATTATTAACTAGAAAAACGTTTTCGAAATGACTGCGTAAAACTATTTTATATCTTCAGCCTATATATCTTATTTTACCACATACATTGAATATTCGATATTTGAAAATCTGAGAATATTGTCGCAAAAGTAATACAATTTTAGCAAATATCGTCGAAATGATATTTGGTATTCAAAGCCTTGGCGGCCTGCTTCGGTTTTTTTCATAAGGTTATTAGATTTTTTGAGGTCAAAAGTCAATAGAAAGTGAAGATTTTGAACAATCAAATAAGACGTAGCACGATATTATAATAATGTATGGCATAAAGATTGCGTATATTCTTTATAACATTCCATAAATTCTTGAGAATAAAAGAATTACTATGTAAATAATGAAAATGCATAGAACAAAGGAGGCAGGCAGCTTATTCAATATATTTAGAAATAATAATTGAAAATTGAGCAATTTATCTGCGGTTAACGAATTCCTATTGTTGATAATCAATAAATCAACCCTTCGATAAAGGGCAAACGACCCTTTAAGTTAATCCCATATCCTAAAGCTCATGCATTTGTATTTGAAGGAGATTTTACCCCTTGCACGTGATACATTTAACTTTTTGTACCAAAAAACCAGATTACTAGAACTAAGACAGCATATCGGGGCATGACAATTGAAATTTAGGAGGTGAGAAAACTCGTTGTATTCATTATTTTTTAGAAGGAGGATTACTTAGCTATGAACCAAATGAACCAAAAATTCGAGGGCTATTCTAAAATAATGAAGACATACGCTTTTGTGTTGATTATCTTCATTATAGCTATCATTC
>CAZHBR010000024.1:0-468 GCA_964530755.1 uncultured Oscillospiraceae bacterium
TTACACATTCCGTGATTGCCGGCCCGGGAATACCATCTCTGTCACCGATGATGACTACCTTTTTATCTTTAAGAATCGCCATTTCTCCCTCCTTCCCTTTGTATGCTCCTTATCAGGATTTTGATACCTAAAATTCATCTATATATGGCACAGCAGCTTAAAAGAAGATTGTTAATACTTTATCTATTATACTACTCACAATTAATGGATGTCTGTCCATATCATTTTTATGCATGCTATATTTCACCATAACAGAACAGCATTATTGTCTGACACGATTCTATACCTTTTTTTATATGTCCCTTTATTATTCATTCATCAAGCAATTCATAAAAACGGGGCCGACGATCTCTTATCCATGGCAGTCTTTTCTTTGCTTCTATTATATCATCCAAATCGATTTCAGATATTACTAATTCATCATCTGGGGTTTTTGCCCTGTTTATTACGTTACCGCCTAATGGCGAT
>CAZHBR010000024.1:478-2032 GCA_964530755.1 uncultured Oscillospiraceae bacterium
AAAGAACTTTCAAACGCCCTCACTCTTAAAAACAGCTCCCAGGTGTCCCTTCTCCATGCTAATCCACGATCGGGCAAGGCTGTTGGATTGAATACAACCTCCGCACCTTGTAAGGCCAGACAACGATACCCCTCAGGAAAATGACGATCATAACATATCTGTACTCCGACTTTGACACCATTTAATTCAAATACCGGAAAACCTAAATTTCCTGGTGCAAAATAAATTTTTTCATAGTTGCCAATTAACGGTTCACCTGGTTTTAAAAAGGCACCTGGCATATGCATTTTTCTATACTTTCCTATCAATTCACCATTTTTTATAAATGCTGCAGTATTATAATAATGTACACCATCATATTCAGCATAAGGCAACACTATAGCAAGGTGATTGGTTTTGGTAAATTCAAAAATGTCTTTTGTTAAATCGTTGGGTATATTATCAAAATATGTATCTAAATGGTTTCGATTAGGACCAATTGCAAAATATGGCGACATAGCTAATTCGCCAAAGCACATTACATCACAGTTATTCTTTTCGGCCTCTTTCATTAATTCTAAAATACGCAAAACATTTTCTTTCTTATCAGTTGAAGCAGTTGACATTTGCCCGGCACAAACTATTGCTTTTCTAGACATTTTTCCCTCCATTAGCTAACAATTTAATTAAGAATTTTATGCCACGGTTTATTTAGACACCTCCTTTAAGTCCATAATTTGATGATATTGCTTTTGTCATGCAACAGCTAATAATATAAATCGACACCAATCCCAAATCCGTTGCATGCTTCAAACAATTTCATATTTGCAAATATTTCCTTAATTGTTATAATATCATTGAATAAATTTTCTTCATCACTTATTAATTTAATACAGTATAGGCGCATAGAAGTGCAACATATATACCAAATCTCTTGGGCTTGGTTGATGGAATATGCGATTGCTGGTGCATTATCAATTTCAAATTCGCTAATTTTTTTAACATTTTTTTCTGTATAAACGGATAACTCTTTTTGCATATAATCTTCTATGATGGAAACATTTGTTCTTTCATCCACTTCATTCAATAATTCAGTAGTTATTACTATTTTTCTTACACCCTTATTGTCCTTTAAATTATAGATCGTATCGTAACCATCCATAAATTTGTCATAATATTTAGGGTAACTTAACTGATATCCAGACAGCGGTTGACGGCTAACACTTTTCCCTTTTTGATCTAAAATATCAAGATTCTCTTTAGATGGCTCCCTTGGTGGGCTGTTTATAGGTATATATTCCCTTTGATGGTATACATAATTTATCACTTTTTCTTTTTGTGTATTTTTATATGTAGTGCATAGATATAATGCTGTACCGTCAACATTTGGATATATGTAACTTTTTTCACTCTTACTGGCATCCCATCCTATACATAGTGCCTTACCAAATATATTTTCTATCTCACATAATGGTTCACCTATGTATATTTGATCGATATCTTTTAATTCCACATGACTGCCTATCGTGGACAATTCATTAACGTGTCTTGTCCATAATAATTCAAACTTATAAA
>CAZHBR010000024.1:2042-4721 GCA_964530755.1 uncultured Oscillospiraceae bacterium
CAGTATGTGCTCTATAATTAAGCGGACATTCCTTTTCAGTCCAATAAAGTGATAGGCCCAAGGATCCTGTTAATCTGACACCCTGCCAATTTGCCTGACCAAGTATCCGTTGAATGTCTGTTTCACTGATATTAGGCACAATCTGCGAAAGATTAATGATATCTACATTTGCTTCTTCGTTATTCTTTAAGATTACAACAAATAATACTATAGTAAGAATTATCGTACTAAATATTATTTTGGTTAAAGCCTTTTTATCATTACCCATTTTTATTTCCTATTTATTACCAAATCTTATGATCGTTACATCACCAAAAAACACACTCTAACACATATACAGTAAAAACATAGTACCAAAACAACTTATCTTAGCCGTCATATTTTTATTCTCGGGATAACGGATCAATTATTCAATTGTCAAAGTGCTTTAAAATTTATTAATATTGATTAGTGTAGATTCCTCTAATAATTACCCCCAGCTCCTATTGTTATTTAAAACTGATTGTAATGATGTATTTGCTATAGAGAAATCTAATTTCTGATAATCCATTGGGTATTTATTTAAGGCATCAATATATTCAGTATGCCTCTTTTTTTCCATATCTATTAACCTCTCCAGTGATGATATGGCAAACTTGGGATGCTTATCATCCTTTGATTTTTCCATTATAAACGTATGGTAAGGGTTGGGTCGATGCAAATATCCAGCCATAGGATCAACACATATTCGCCAACCCTCTTTCAACAATTTCTTACATTTTCTAAGCAGAAGGTCAATGCTACAATCTATAAAAACAAGCCTAACTTGATCACCAATATAGAGACTTGATCTCATCAAAGGATTATTACTAAGCAAAATAATCATAGTTTATCCATTAATCTTTAGAATACTGTTTGAACATCTATACTTGTAGCTAAAGCGTCTAGAGCCCTTCTAATCAGTTCAACCCTCGCCTTTTTCTCGCTTGCAGAATCCATTTCGGGATAACCTGTTGGATGCGGAATAGAAACCCCGGGTAATATGCGATTGGCCCCTATCATTTTAGAGATGGGAACAACGGTCGCTATATGCACTATCGGTATATCCAGCGCTTCAATTTGTTTAACTATCGTTGCACCGCAACGTGTATCAGTACCTCACGTCGATGTCAAAATAACACCATCAACTTTTCCTTTAAGCTCCTTACCAATAGCATCCCCAAACATAACAGCACGATCAATGGGCATCCCATTTCCAACGGTGACATAAAAACCGTCATAAAGTTGACTGATATATCCTTCACTTTCTAATTCAGTCAAAGCATCAACGGGCAATACCCTATTTGCATCTTGATTCGCAAAGCTTGGATCATACCCACCGTGGGCTACTTCCGCATTGGGAATGCCCATACCCCCAAATGAATCATAATTATATTTTTTCCATTTTGTACAGGTTAACGATTCTAGCCGATCCGGATTTCCCTTCGGCACTATTCCCCCTGATGTCATAACTGCGATTGTAGCCTTTTTTAAGTCTTTTATTGGCGGGCTAGGATCAATACGATTAAATATGGGCATTTGCAATTCCGTAACGAAGTGATCCCCTTTAATTTTAGCTAACATCATATCTATAGCTCTTTGCGCTCCTGTCTTAGAATCCACAACATTTTTTCTTACTCCACGTAAAAAATATCCCTCCTCTTCGGGGCCACTAATCTTTTCCCCGGCGAGTATTTTTTTTGTAAATGCGATCAACTTAGGCATTGCATCCTTCATTCCTCTTGCATTAATTGTTGTTGGAAAGATGTACCCATATAGTTTATACATCTCCACCCCCGGATTCTCCGGGTACATTGCCGAAATTGCAGGAATGCCTATATGCTGCTGCGCTATTTTCATAACCTCTCCGCATGCCATTCCATACCGACCAGCATTGAAAGCCGGACCGGCAATCAGTATCTGCGCATTATATTTTCTGAGTATCTTAATTATCTCTTCGCTAACTTTTTCAAGATTTTCTGCAAAATAATTATCGCCACATATTATGGTTGCTACGACTTTTCCTCCATCTTGGGATACCCCGGAGGCAAACGGTACAACGGGTCCAACGCAGGTTTCTTTCACTTCTAACGGATAATTTGCCGCTGATTCACCGCCGATTTGTGCGAAAAATTGATTTATGTAATATACAATATTCATTTTGATCCCCCCTATGAAAGCATTAATAATACGTCGCTCTAATCTTTGAAAACCCAAGGTTACTTGCTGAATCGGTTAAAATCGCCATGCTTACTTTAATACTACCATCTTCATAATAAGGATCACCTGGTGCACCTGCCAAATTTTCCAAGGCTTTTAAATGACCTATAGTCTTGTCCATTTTCGGTAATATCATCATTTCGTTAATATTGCCCATACTGATAACAGCAGTTGCCTCCGGGGTAGTATTTGTTATTCCATGGGATATCCCATCGCTTCCCGAGTTTTCATGTAACATTAACACTGTTTTTATACCTGCTTGCTCAGAACCTGCACAAATCATCATCAAATCAGTTTCCGGATTCCCCCCGCCTTCTTCAGAAATAATTAACCCATCGACATTTAGCATTTTTGCAAGATTGACCACGCCCATGGCGCACCTTTCCTTATCCTTTAGCACAGGGCTAATCGGAGAGGCAATCACACCTATAAAATCAAGTT
>CAZHBR010000024.1:4731-12827 GCA_964530755.1 uncultured Oscillospiraceae bacterium
ATAATTCTTTGATTACAGGATTGTTGACATGGTCATATGTAGTATTTTTATCACAAGCTGATACGCAATTTCCTGATACGATTGCACCATCGTATAATTCATTGGGATGCAGTAACATAGGATGCAAATCCCGTGCATTTTTTCCATAAATATAATTATTGTGAAGTAATCCCTGCGATAAAACAAGATAAACGTAGGCAATTTTAGGGAGCCCTTTTTTGGATTCTTCCAATTTATACGTTTCTGTCTCGTCCGGTTTTGCATCTTTAACTGAATCAGCCAAATAATTAGCAGCTTTTAGTCCGGCTATTCGGATCGCCTTTTCGTGCTGCAAAGCATCAATGCCGTTTATTGGCTCTGCTACAATAACTACATTGTTAAGGGTCGCATAATGGGTATACTCCGCACCCGGTCCGCTCATATCAATTATCCCCTCTTGAAATCCCACTATACTGCCGGTAGTAATCACACTGCAACCCCTAAGAACCTTTGTCCTGCCCTTTGCTGTATTTTCGTAATCGGTCAGCACGCCGGGGAAAAATGTACCTGTATCAATTTTTATTCGTGGTTCTATAACGTCTTTTACGGGAATTATTCTGATTGATTCACCAGGTTTCGCTAATTGAATATCGACTGATTTAAAATCGTTATCACTGATAACATCGATCAATTCACCTTTATTAATTATCAATCTACCTTCGTTAAATTCGGTATTTGCCCCAAAGCAAATACCAGTTACTTTTAATATTTCCAGCTGTAATTCATTCACTAGTCTCAACCCCCTTGATTTTTGTTAGACCCTTTTTTTTATTTAAGATAAACAGTGCTGCTAAAACTACTATCCCCAACGAAATACCAACAAAATCTGTGGTTAATCCCGGTTTCATTAGCCCCAAGGCCGAACCGACTAGAATAATTCTCAAAAGCGGATTTACTTTGTTTACAAAATATCCTTGCATTCCAACAGATAAGAAATAAACACCGAACAATGCAGTGAAAAATGCTAATATTATATTTCCAGTTGTCCCAATAAGGAGCAACTCGTTTCCGTATACAAACAGATAGGGAACAATAAACCCTGAAATGCCCAATCTTGTTGCATGAAAAGCAGTTTTCATCGGATCTGATCCGGCTACCGATGCTCCTGCATACGCTGCTAAGGCTACCGGGGGTGTTATAGATGATATGCAGGCGAAGTACAAACAAAACATATGGCCGGCTATTGGCTCAACACCCAATTGTACTAAGGCCGGAACACCAAGGGATGCGGTAATTATATAAGCCGCTGCCGTCGGAACGCCCATTCCAAGAATAATACATGCAACCATCGTTAAAATCAGCCCCAGCAAAAGATTTCCGTTTGCAAGGGAAATAACCAGATATGAGAATTTCAATCCCAATCCTGTTAATGTAATGACCCCTATAATTATACCTGCTGCGGCACAAGCGATGGAGACTTGCAATGCGTTCTTTGCTCCGTCAGCTAGTGCGGCGATAATATTTTTGGGTCCCATATTGCTTCTTCCAACTTTTCGTATGAGGGTAACTGCAACCATTATTGCGATCGTCCAGCAGGCGCTTTTTGTAGGCGTCCACTGCAATACCAAAAGCAAATATACTAATGTAAAAATGGGTACGATAAAGTGAAATCCCTCAGCCAGGGTGTCTTTAACGTTTGGCAGTTCCTTTCTAGATAATCCTTGCAATCCCATTTTGCATGCTTCCAAATGAATCATCATACCTGCAGCTAGAAAATACAGCACTGCGGGGATTGCCGCGGCTATAGCGACTTTTGAATAAGAAATACCCAGCATTTCCGCCATTATAAAAGCCGCCGCTCCCATTACCGGGGGCATAAATTGACCTCCACTAGAGGCAACAGATTCTACAGCGCCTGCAAAAACCGGACGGAACCCAACCCGTTTTATCAGGGGTATGGTAAATGATCCGGTTGTAACTACATTTGCAACGGTGCTACCATTTATTGTCCCCATAAGGGCACTGGCTAACACTGCACTCATGGCAGGGCCACTCCTAACTCTTCCGGTAGCAGCAAAAGCTAAATTAACAAAAAATTTACCTGCACCGCTTTTCTCTAAAAATGAACCAAGCAGTATAAATAGAATAATATAGCTTGCACTGACCGCTAGAGGTGTACCGAATATGCCTTCTGTTGAAAAAAACTCCATATCCAAAATTTGCTTTATAGTGTAACCCCTATGCATTAACATTCCCGGCATATGTGGGCCGAACAAAGCATACAACAAAGAACATAATGCAACTACCAATAAAGGGAAGCTAGTCCTTCTAGTTGCTTCTAAAATAAAGATGACGATTATTCCTGCTATAATCAACTCATATGTACTTGGCCCTGTAATTATCCTAGTCATTAATGCACTTGGCAACATGAATATAAAGGAAAGCAGTCCCGTTACTAAAGTCAGAAAAATAATTATCAGATTAATAAACTTTAGAACACTATTATCTTTATGCTTTTTATTAAACGGCAGCACTAAAAAAGTTAACAATAGAGCAAAAATTAGATGTATTCCTCTTTGGGAATATGCAGGTAAAAGACCGAAAAAACCAGTATACAGATGAAATGTTGACCAAATAGCACCAACAATCAAAATGATATTCTTCTTGTTTATTTTATAGACTAAAGCTTTATTATCAACACGCATTTCATCATTTTCCATAATAGAATCCTCCCTGTATTGATATCTTAAGATATCTTGATTTTACTGCTCGTTAAAATTGCGGGACGTTGTACAACTTTTAACTCTAATAAACTACCTGTGGTAGAAAAGGAATTTAGCATATAGTATTTACCATCAACTTGCAGCCTTTGGGGAACTATTCCCGTAACCCTAATTGTAATTTTATCCCATATTTCGCCATAATTTTTATCAATATCTTCTATAATCCCTGTTCCGTTGTCGATTGAATATCCGATCGGATAGGTAAGATCCTTGTTATCATAACCAAATGCTTTGAAACGCAGCTCTTTTAATGCAATGTTACAATCCTCTGTGACATAGTAATATTCCCAAACCGGTTTTTTTTCAATGGAATGAATGAAATCATAGCAAAATACGTCACCACAGCTTACTCTCCACTCATACAGCTTCAATTTTTTTTCGCAATCCCAAATCTGTAATAAATATACCGGCTGCAGCAAAACCACAACAAATACGATAATAATAAGTGAAATCGGCAACAGGTATTTAGCTTTATTCTTTATTATCAGACCAAATTTACTGAACAATTGGGTCATATTTATTAGCCGCCTTTTAAATAAAAGTTGGGATTAATCGACTAATCTTTAACAGCTAGCCTATAAATTGAAAAGGATATGGGGGATTCAGATTTAATTCGGAATCCCCATAACGATTAATATCCCATAGGTACTATTTCGTCAGGAATATCTAAACCTATTTCCTTATAATATTTATATGCTCCCGGATGCAGCGGTATTGGGCAACCATCCAATGCGTTTTCCAATGTTATCATTTTACATGTAGCATGAACTGGTTCCCATTGATCCCTTGTTTCCCAAATAGTTTTTACCAAATCATAGCCAGCCTCTTCATCAAGCGCGAATGTACATACAACATAATTTCCTGTTGTCATGGATGGAACATCCTCATTTTGTCCTTTATATGTTCCTCCAGTTAATACCGTCGGAGCGTATGCTGGATTCTCCTTGCAAAAACGGTCAAAGTCTTCGCCTTCAATAGGAATAAACCTAATGTCAAATGTAGTTGCCAATTCCATTATTGTAGCAGCAGGTGCAGAAATCCCCTGCAAAAATGCATCAATTGTTCCGTCCTTTAAAGCATCGACGCTCTCTGTAGCCGTTAAAAATTGTTCATCGATATTATCATAATTTAGGCCGAAATATGACAAAAACAGCTTAACGGTTTTCTCGTTACCGCTGCTAGCGGCCCCAACGGCTACCTTTTTTCCTTTTAAATCATATATGGTTTCAATTTTAGAATTTGCCGCAACCACAACATGGTATGTAAAAGAACTGTTCTTAAAAAGCACACCCATGTCAGAAAACTTTGCATCCTTAAAATCACCATACCCATTAAAGGCCTCCATAGTAATATCTGCGTTATTAAATCCTATCTCAACTTCACCTGCGGCCATTTTGCGTAGATTCTCATAACTGGCCGCCGATGTTTCTGCCACAGCCGTCATGTAAGGGATTTTTTCCGTTAGGATATTAGCCCATGCGCCGGCAATTGGATAATATGCACCGCCAGTCCCAGCAGTTGCAAAAGAAACAGCCACGGGCTCATGCCCATCGGTTGCTTCGCCTTCGGTACCGGGGGAGTCCCCGCAACCCGCAAAGCATAAAGAAAACATAAGAACCATTAACACAATAACTAGGTATTTTTTCTTACTCATTCTGTTTTCCCTCCTCAAACAATAGATTTCTTTTACTTGGTGTTTTCCAATAAAATCATTGGAAGTTTATTTTACACAACATTGTGTTGGTAACCCTTTAAGAATCTATCCTGCGATATTTGGGTTTAGCAACCATATCCAGGCATGCTACTTCGTGACATTATTTATTATTCCTTCTGTCCATTTCCAGTTTCCCATCTTTAAATACAAGCAATATTTTACCGTGATTCCTAAGTATAGAGATATCCTCTAACGGATTCCCCTCTACCATAATCAAATCGGCACACTTTCCTGTTTCAATTGTTCCGGTTATATCCCCTATGCCAATTAAATCTGCTGCAGCACTGGTCGAGGCAATAATTGCATCCATTTCTAACATATCGTTTGAAACCATTTCTATTATTTCATCTGCACTGTTGCCCAATTTGCAATAGTTTGCTGCATCCGTTCCCATAGCAATCTTTACACCGGCCTTATACGCCTTTTTAAAACTATTTACGTGATCCTTATACACTGTTTCGGCCTTTTTTATAGCCCCCTCAGGTGCCCCTAAACGCCTGCCCTGCTTTGCCATATTATTCGATATTATGAGTGTAGGAACCAGATATGTACCTTGTTCCAGCATCATCTCAATCGATTCATCATCCAAATAGATACCATGTTCTATTGAATCAACGCCGGCTTGCAGTGAAATTTTTATACCTTCTTCCCCTTGTGCATGAACTGCAACCCTGCGTTCAAAGGCATGCGCCTCCTCAACCAATGCCTTCATTTCGTCGTAAGTGTAGTTACGCCAGACAGACTTATCGCCATCAGAGGACAAACCTCCGCTTGCGTGGGTTTTTATAAAATCTGCCTTCATAGCAACTCTTTCTCTTACTGCTTTACGACAATTATCAACACCATCAACCGGTTCCAAATGAGGCAGATTCAGATATCCTAAATGACCGTGACCGGCAGTCATACTTATTTCAGGCCCGGTCGTAAATAATTTAGGCCCTTTACACACACCTTGATTAATTGCATCCCTTAATAACAAATCCTCACCACCGGGCATACCCATATTTCTTAACGAGGTAAAACCGCATTCTAAAGCCCTTCGGCAATTTGCCGCGGCATGCAAAAGTTTCATTGCCGGCGGAGTAGTTCTGAACCAAAGCGAAATATTGAAATCCTTCTCGAGGCTATATCCATGTATGTGAACATGACAATCGATCATCCCCGGCATTAAAGTGCAACCAGGCAATTCATAAATCTCGTATTTTTCCCCGCTGTAATGCTGACATTCTTCCTTAGACAGTACTTTTGAAATAACCCCTTGTTCGATTAGTACTGCGGCATCTTGTAAAGGTTTCTCATCTTTTTTACCGGTAATAATTCTGTCTGCTTTAATTAGTGTTGCCATTGTTAACCCCCCCCTTTGGTTTTGTTATGCTATTAGGATTTCCCGTAATAAAGAAATTTTTTTATTTGATCCTTATTTAAATCTGCTATATCCATATCCTCTAAAGTGCGATTCTTTTCTGTCCAAAAATCAACATTAACTAGCGAGCTTGCCAAGGTTATAACTGCAGAAGTAATGGGAGTCCTTATTCCAAGTTTTTCACCTAACCTTGCTAGAACTTGGAGACCAAACCCAACATCTTCAAAAATATATCTGTCATATATAGACTTGGGGGCCTCTATGTTAGAAAATGGGACACTCTGTTTATACGCTTCATATAAACTGGCAGTCTCCGGGGCATACCCTATTTCATATAAACGTCTCGCTCCAGAGATATGCCGATAACCTAGCTTGTTACAAATATTGATTCTTTCCTGGTCTATTCTTTCATTTATCCCTGCAATTTCAGGCGTAATTTCTTGATAAAAAAAATATGGGATTCCAAGTCCTATACGTGACGCATTCAGCAACGTCGGAACAGGATGCGTTACTGGATTCCCATTATTTAATGACGATTCTAACACTGACTCTAACGGAACGATCGAATCAGGGAAAAGCGGATTGATTTTTTCAATAATTGTACTCGTTCTTTTCCCCGGGAAGACCCCGGTATAAATTTTTGATGCATGCAGAAAAATTTTTATTGTTCCCGGTCTAATAATGCGAGCGGCAAACGGAAGGGTGGAGAATTCTGCTATATTGATTTCTTTATTGTGTTTTTTAAGAATTTTTACCCCGGCCAACGCATTCCCGGTACTTCCCGGACAATATATAAGCACTTGATCTGAATCGATATAGGTGGCCAGTATATTTGTAATATGTTCTATTGCGTAGGAGGGAGCACATACGCAAACTATATTGGCATTATGTATTATTTTTTTTATATCACTTCCAACAAGATTCAGCCTAACCTGCTTATTCTCGTTAACATCTTCTACATTTATGATGTTTTCATTTTCTATAATAGGTATAATATTTTCAATGTATTTTTCTGTTTCCCATAAATTAACTGTAAAACCTCTTGATGAAAGATCTCCTGCTAAAGCCTGGCCGCCATTTCCAGCACCTAATACTGCAACAACGTAGGACAAAACGATCACCCCTTTTTTATTGTATCCAATATTGTATATCTGTCAATAGGTTTTCTGTATATTCAGTCTATGTTAATTATTTAGTTCATCGTCAAATTTCATCTTCCATTAATGGAAGGACAACACCGACCCTTTTTTCTTTTGCAATCGTATACACATGTTGTCCGACTGCGATATCCTCCCCCGAAAAGCCGAGGTTAAACGCCAGGATTTTCTCTTTATCGTTTTCTCGTCCTTTTTTATAGCCGTTAACCAAGTCGCCAATTTGACAATAAAATTTTGGAACGCCTCCGGGAAAGGCCCCCGGGCTGTGATAGTCTAAAGTTTGATCTAAATTATCAGTTATGACCTTGTCAACACTATGAATAATTCCTTCAGGCCATGCCCTGGCAGCCTCAAGGCCGGCTCCGGTCATACCTAACTTAAAGCTATCATCGGGTATAATTGGCGATGGAAGTTTCTGTGTGCAGGTAATAACAATATCTGCATCTGAAACGGTTTCTGCAACAGATTTAGAAGGGATTACCGCACAATCGCATCTTTCCTTCATATAGCCCAAAAAAGAATTCATATTGTTATGATTGACATCATAAATATGACATACTTCCAAAGAAGGAAGCACGTGCTTAATAGATAGCAAATGCATTCGCCCTTGTACACCAGCGCCTATAATCGCTATCTTTTTTGAACCTTTTTTCGCACAGTGTTTCATTGTAATAGCGGATGCCGCGGCTGTTCTTACTGCTGTAATCCAACGGCAATCCATTACGCATAAAGGAATCCCTGTCTCTGGGCAGTTAACGATTTGTAGACCTAAAGTCTGTGGTAAATTATATTTGTGATTGTTTGGATTTCCACTCACCCACTTTATTCCGCACGCGTCCATTTCTTTTAGGTATGCAGGCATTTCGTGAATAAAGCCATCCGGTCTGGGATGAATCCCCCTTTTAGGCGGACACTCTGCTGTATGATTGGATTGCTCGCTACATGCTAGTTCAACTTGTTTTATGATCTCGTCCCAACCAATGCCCAGGGAAACTATATCCTCTTGTGAAAGGTAAAGAATATCAATTTTTTTCATAATTATCACCCTTGTATAATGAAATTACATTATACGTTTTCCTTTCCACACAATTTCTTGTGTT
>CAZHBR010000025.1:0-2328 GCA_964530755.1 uncultured Oscillospiraceae bacterium
CCTTTCTGTACCTTCATAAAAAGGCTCCTCCCTGTAGGCAATGGTGCTTTCAAAATCAAGTATTTCAATTGCCCTGGGTTTTGATGGATCCTTGCGTATATAGCCTTTTTTCTCTAGGTTTGTCAGATCTTTGTGGGCGGTGGATGTGGATTTAATTCCTAAGGAGGAGCACATTTCTCTTACTGTTGGGGGATATCCCTTTTTTTTAATTTCAGATTTCATATAAGTCAGTATCTTTTTTTCTCTATCTTTTAATGATTTCATAGGAATTACCTCCGTTATCGTTTAGTAAAAATAGAATTCTTCAGATATTTTAACACAGCCTGATTGTAAAGTAAACATCTGTTCGGGTATTTCATAAAAGCAAGCCGCCTCTATTAGAGACGGCTTAAAATTATCCGTTCTTACTTTATCATATTGTCGACGGAGTCAAGAACTTTATCGAGCATTTCCAGAGCTTCCACAATTTCCTTTTCTGTTATGATAAGCGGTGGGGATACATGGATCATATTCTCGTGTGAGTAAGTATAAAATCCTTCTGCTTTCAGCATTCCGATGATTTTACCCATTACTCCCTCCGGGTCTTTTGTGAAGGGTACAAGGGGTTCTTTGGTCTTTTTGTCCTTTACAAATTCGATGATTGCAAAAAGCCCGATATAGCGGACATCACCGACAGAGGGGTGTTTTTCTTTAAGGTCTTCCAATCCTTTACCTAAAATCTTACCGATTTTTATCACGTTTTCGAATATTTTTTCCTCGGAGTATGCGTCGATTGCCGCAACGGCCACGGCACAGCCTATTGGATGGGCGCTGTAGGTCAGGCCGCAGAACATTTTGTTCTCGTCAAAATAATCTGCGATTTTTTTAGATGCGATGACACCGCCTAACGGGATATAGCCGCAGGTTATACCTTTTGCAAAGGTAACCAAATCGGGTTCCACATTCCAATTCTGGAAGGCAAACCATTTGCCAGTCCTTCCGAAGCCTGCCATAACCTCATCGCATACCATGCAGATTCCATATTTATCGCAAAGATCTCTTACCCCTTTAAGATATCCTTTTGGGGGAATAATGATGCCGTTTGTACCAACAACGGTTTCCATAAAGATCGCCGCAATAAGATGGGGTCCCTCATAAAGAATCTGATTTTCAAGAAGCTCAAGGTAGAATTCCGTTATTTCTTCCTCGCTATTAAATTTGCATGCTTTTGGTGCCCTGTAATGGTACGGCCCGTCATATTTGATGAATCCCGGTATGCCGGGCTCATTTGCAAACCTCCGGCCCTCGCCTGTCAGATTGGCGGCGCCGTAGCTCGCTCCATGGTATGACCGATAAGCGGAGAAAATTTTCCATTTACCTGTATAGGCCTTAGCCATTTTTATTGCATTCTCATTGGCTTCGGCTCCTGCATTCGTGAAAAATACCTTTGCGCCTTCCATTCCGGATACTTCGACGATTTTTTTGGCTGCCTCCGAGCGGACATCGCACGAAAAGGATGGTGATAAAAAAGCTAATCGTTCCGCTTGATCCTTTATAGCCTGGATCAGCTTTTTATGACCGTGGCCCAAATTGACGTTTACCAGCTGGGCCGCCATGTCGTAATATTTTTTGCCATCTTCATCCCAGAAGTAGATGCCTTCGGCTTTAATAATATTTATAGGATTTAGCTTGCTTTGGGCTGACCAGGAATAGAGATTATATTTTTTTCCCATTTCAACAACACTAGACATAGTAAAACCTCCTTAATAACAGTATAACAGACAACGGTGAACGAACAAGCCTGCATTGCGGGTTATCCGCCTTTCATTGGCCTTACCAATCCCTGCCGTCAAATAATTCTTCATCTGTCGGTTGGGTTGAAGGAATCGGTTTTGCCACATAGGTGAAGTTTAGCAGATCTTTCCAGGTGGCGTTATGCGAGATGCTGTTATGTCCCCAGGTGCCGCAACCAAGGGTCATGGACATGGGGTATCCGCAGGTCCAGGCACCGCTGTTTACAAGCGATTGGGCCATGTTCATGATGACTTTTGTAACTTTGATTCTTTCGCCCATTTTATGAACTCTTTCAAAAAGTGATGTGTGAATTCCGCAGCTGTGACCGAGTCCCTGATAATCTAGGATAGCCTCGGTTTGCTGCAAGGCATCTTCAAAGTCCTTTGCCCTTCTGATTCCGGCTACCGGTGATAATTTTTCACCGGTCAACGGGTAATCGTTTCCGTAGCCCCTGTTTTCTTCCACCATAATCATCACAGTGCCATTTGGTACCGTAACGCCGGCCATCTTTGCTATTTTCGCGGCAGGTTGAGCAATGATATGACGATTAAGTAC
>CAZHBR010000025.1:2371-4081 GCA_964530755.1 uncultured Oscillospiraceae bacterium
TGTTTTCTTTTATTGTATAGGCTCCTTTTCTCGCCATGGCCTTCACAAATGCATCATAGCATTCGTCGAATACTATGATATTATTTTCGGTTGAACAACTGGTGGCGTTATCAAAGGTTTTGGAAGCGATTATTAATTCTGCTGCTTTATCTAAATCGGATGTTCCATCTACAATTGTTACAACATTTCCTGTCCCCACACCGATTGTCGGGGTTCCGGAACTGTATGCGGCCCGGACCATGGGAGTTCCTCCCGTCGCTAAAACGAAATCCACCTGTCTCATCAATTCCCCCGAAGTTTCGATGCTTACGTATTCAGGATCTATAGCTATTACAAGGTCCTCCGGCGCTCCATAGGCTTTTAAGATATCCCTTATTTTATTTGCAACGAACATATTGGTTTTGGCGGCTTTTGGATGCGGAGCTAAAATTACGGCATTTCTGCCTTTTATTGCGCTGATGGATTTAAATATGGGGGTAGCCTCTCCGTTGGTAACGGGAATGATCGCGCCGATAACCCCCATGGGCCTGGCATATATGCTCACTCCGGTTTTTTCATTCACATCGATGAGGCCCACGGATTTTTGGCCTTTCATATCCCTATATCCACCTTTAACCTTTGTATAGATCTTGCCAACTTTATTGGATGCAACGCCCATTCCTGATTCAGCCACAAGCATTTCAGCTGCCTGCTCCGCCCATTCGGGTCTGGTTGTGCGGTATGAGATGGCGGCACATAGTTCATCTACCTTTTCCTGAGTGAAATCGTTTGCAATATTTTGGGCTGCTTTCGCCCTTTTTACAAGCTCGCTAACATATTTTCCATAATCGACCGACATGTTTATACCTCCTTGAAATAGTGTGTAAGGTTTGCCAAATCCTATTTATACCGAAATGTTGACCATATCCGGAAGCCTGTTAATTTGGCTGAGATCATTTATGGATGCATTCTATTATTTAGAATCAGCAAAAGTCATGCCAATTCCCGGGTAAAGGATAAAGAACTGTTAAAAGCCAGCATTTTTAACTGTTTTATGAGGTCGTAAGCGGACCCCTCTTTCGTTTATTTCCTATCACGCTTGTTTTTTGATTCATTTGTTAATCGAAAGTTGGCCGATTTGCTTTGATTGCCGTTGAAAACGTTGATAATTAGAGTTATAATTGGCTATAAATAATTGATACAGTAATGGATCTATTGATTCATTTGTGCATCATTATGCAAGAAAGGAGTATTTAGATGAATTATAGCACAAATGCAAAGCAATTAGGGTTAAAATCCGAAGATTTAATCCCGATTTTAGACAGTATACGCGACTGTATTTTTATAGATAATGCCGACGGATATGCTTTGTGGATTAACAGTGCCGGCGAAGAGCTTTATCGCATCAGAAAGGAAGAAATCATAGGGAAGCATTGCACCTATCTTGAGCATCAGGGTATATTTTCTCCTTCTGTGGTCAAGCGCGTGATGCAAGAAAAAAAGGAAGTCAGCATTTTGCATCAGAATCGGGATGGAAAGCGGTTGTTAACAACAGGAATTCCCATTTTTGACGGGAAAGGCGAATTATCCAAGATCATAACCACCTCCCACGATATAACTGAATTGACCGAGCTGCAGAATCAATTAGAAGATATGCAATCAGAGCTTTTAGACCTGAAGGCGGGGGATACATGTTACGACATCATTGCCAACAGTCCTGCAATGTTCAGT
>CAZHBR010000025.1:4091-12739 GCA_964530755.1 uncultured Oscillospiraceae bacterium
TAGGAAATCGCAGCGAGCATCCTTTTGTCAGCATTAACTGCGGGGCTATACCTGAGAATCTGCTTGAATCCGAATTGTTTGGATATGAAAGCGGAGCATTTACAGGATCCAAAAAAGAAGGGAAGATGGGACTTTTTGAGGCCGCCCAGGGCGGTACTATTTTTTTAGATGAAATATCCGAGCTCCCTCTCAATCTTCAGGTTAAAATCCTTCAGGCGATCCAGGAAAAAGAAATCTGCCGGGTAGGAGGCCTGACCGGTATACCGGTGGATGTGCGCATTATTTCGGCCACGAATCGCAATTTGCCCGAAATGGTGAATGAGGGACGTTTCCGGGAGGATCTTTTTTACAGATTAAATGTGGTACCTATCGCCATACCGCCTCTTAGAGACCGTTCCGAGGATATTGTACCGATGATACGTACTTTCCTGCAAAACAACAACAGGAAATTCGGTACGGCGAAAACCATGGACGCAGAGGCCATGTCGGCAATGCTGAAATATCGCTGGCCGGGCAACGTTCGGGAGCTTGAAAACATCATAGAAAGGCTGGTTATTACTGTAAGGGATAAAAATATCGGGGTAAGAGATCTGCCAGGCTACATATTTGAAAGCACTAAGACAACCGGCATTATCAATATAGAGGAAGAGGAAAATCTACGCGATACTCTTCTTGGTGTAGAAAAGCAGATACTGGCTAAAGCCCAAAGAAAATACGGCACAACAAGGGAGATAGCTAAGGCTTTGGGAATAAGTCAGCCCTCAGTTGTAAGGAAGCTTGCAAAGCACGGGCTATAGCAGAATTCTACAGGCCCTAAACGGAGTAAAAATAATTATAAAGGAATTTGTGTTTTGGGAGCATACGGCGAATAAGTGCGCTGTAAAAAAGCCGGGTACTGGATATTTTCAGTCTATACAGATTATTCGCTGATATTGATTTTGTTGCGAAGGGTCCCCATGCACCGGACGCAACTGGCTACAGGAAGGGATATGGCGAACTATAATATAAATGCATTGATGAATCATCTACAGGGGGCATATTGCCCCTTCGTTATGGAGTTATTAGTGTACAGAAAATATTGACATGCCGGGTTAAAATTGTATACTTAGAATAATCGTTTTATCCTTTTGTTGACCTGAATGGAGGTGTTGGTATGCGAAAAAGTCTGTTTTTACCCCTGATAGAGGAAAATCTTACTACCTTAAAGGTTCGATACGATTTCAAAACCGGTTCTGTGCGATTATTTGCTGCTAAGGATTGGGAAAAAGATTTTGATTTTTCCGGATACAATCGTGATTTTGTCGTCGATGGGATTTTTACCGACAATGCCGTTTATCTGAATACGGAGGACGTTTTTTCCTTATATGAAAAGTACGGTCTCTCTGGCTATTTGAACGAAGTTATCGATTTACTGCGCGCTGGAAAGCATTTCGGCATAGACGCCTACTATTATGAAAAATACGATATACGCTACATGATGCATGAACACAGTCGCAGATTGGGGTTATTGAACAAAAGTCATGCCATTATGGCTGGAGGGATAAGGCGGCATTCACCAGCAGAGCCTGAAATAGATGTCATCATAGACGGTTTGAATCTGGGCAGGGGCATGAGCTTTAAAAATATTGCGGCCGGTCTTTCTTTTGGGGGCTGTAAGGCTACAGTGCAAATGGATCCCTTGGATGTTGAGAATATGGAGATAATGGGTTTTCTTGCATTTGCCTTAGACAGCTGCCGCGATATGACCGGTCCGGATATGAATTTCCCGACTAAAATGTCCGATGTTATGATAGAAAAAGGTTATTCCATGCAGTATACTGGCGGGCCTTCATCCAAAACAGGCGAGACAGGAAAACCGACGGCATATGGAACATATCTCAGCCTGTTGAAGGCGATAGAATTTTATGAAGGTAAAAAAACTGTCAAGGGAAAGTCAGCCGTCGTTATGGGGCTGGGGGCGGTAGGCCGATATATGGCAGAACATCTTTTAAGGGGCGGCGTATCCCAATTAACTGTCGCAGATATTGATTCCGAAGTGTTAAATGAATTCATAAAACAGCATCAGGAATATGAGATAGGTATTTGTCCTGCGAAGGATGTTTTATATCTTGATGTAGACATTCTTTGTCCTTGTGCTGTCGGGGGCATATTTGATGATGACGGCATTTCGGAACTTAAATGCAGATATATATGGGGTTCAGCCAACAATCAGCTAAAGGCGACCTCGCAGGAGGAGGAAATACGTTTAGCGGATCTGATTGCAGATCGGGGCATCCGCTACCAGGTGGAATGGTGGCATAATATTGCCGGTGTTATGTGCGGAGCAGAGGAATATCTTTGGAATGGAACCTATGATACACTGCTTAAAAAAATAGAAGATGTTTTGCCTGCAAGCACCTTCAGAAACCTGATGGAAGCAAGGGATAACGGTATTACACCCACAGAGAACTGTTACAGGCATTGTGAAAAGCTTTTATACGATTAAAAGCGGGAAAGGATGTATCTATGGAGAATAAGAGTAACGCATTCAGCAGTATAATGGGTTTTCTGTTTACGGCTATCGGTTTTGCCGTAGGTGTCGGTTCAATCTGGCGCTTCCCCTACGTATTAGGTGACAACGGGGGTGCGCTTTTTCTGATAGCGTATGTTGCAATCATACTTATTATCGGTATACCCCTTTTAACCGCTGAAATTTCAATAGGGTTTGAAAGTCAAAGGACCGCCGTACTCGCATACAAGACCTTGGCCCCCGGCAGACCCTGGCATTTTGCAGGGTATGCCCACCTTGTCGCCGCGATATTGATTATCTCGTATACGATGCCGATTTACGCGTGGATATTGAACTATTTTTGCAAAACGATTACGGGCGGTTTCAGGGGAATGAATGCCTTGGCAGTCACCGAATATTTTGAAAAATTTTCAGGGAACATCAAGCTGGTCGCAGTCTTTGCTGCTGTTAATATAGGCATAAACGCTTTAATAATCAGCGGTGGGGTGAGAAAAGGCATCGAACTTGTTACGAAGATACTTTTACCTGCATTAGGCATAATCATGGTAGTTTTGATCATTGCCGGTCTTCGTATGCCCGGAGCATCAGACGGAGTGACTTTTTTATTGAAACCCGATCCATCTAAATTCACGATCAACTCCCTCAGCATAGCATTAGGGCAGGCCTTTTTCGCTGTGGGGATAGGCATGCTGGCTTCCATGGTATTTGGAAGTTATATAAAGAACAAGGGAGAGAACATAGGAAAGTCAGCCATGGTCATCTGCACCGCATTGATTTGTGCGGGGCTTCTTGCAGGCTTTACAATTTTTCCTGCACTTTTTGCTAGCGGCCTGGCACCCGAATCAGGGGTCGGTTTGACATTCATAGTTCTTCCTAATGTATTCAATTTTATGAAAGGAGGAGTGTTTTTCGGGACCCTGTTTTATTTAGCATTTTATATTGCCGCAGTCACCTCTTCGGCAGGTGTTATGGAGGCTGTCGTCGGTCTATTGATGGATCAATTTGAAATGACCAGAAAAAAGGCACTGGTCATCACGGTCATATTTATGGCGGTCATAGGCGGGGTTTGTCTTCCTGCGGGAAGGGTGTTCAGCATACTTGATCTTTTGGAAAACAATTATCTATTGACGCTTGGCGCATTGGCCATATCGATATTTACAGGCTGGGTTTGGGGAATCGATAAATTTATAAAAGCGTCAAATGTAAAGGGAAGATTGGCACAAAGCTGGTTGAAGGTAACGATAAAATATATAAGTCCAATTGTAATCATTGCAATATTCATAATGGGGTTTTTTTAGGCTGATGGTTCCGCCCCCAAGGTGCCCGTGCGGGGCGCCTTGGGCAGGGCCTCAATCTTTTTTTAGTAAATCGCCTGTTTTGTTGTCATATTTGTATTCAATCCTGCGGCTGTTGCCGTCAATCACCTCAATCTCAATTATGATTTTATCGTTTTTCGTCTCCAACTCCCATCCCCTTAACCGATAATCACTACCCGCATCTGTCAAGGCTTTTTCAATGAATATCGGAACGCTGTCAAGGTCATCCTTCGATATTTGCATGTTCTCCCTGTTGTCATGATCTATGTCGGTTTTTATGATTTCGCCACCTGGGGAGCAGATCTTCATTTCATACTCTGTTTTTCCTTCATAGCCCTCTATCTCATACAAGCAGGTATTGTCTGGCAATATTTCATATTCTATCTTCTTTATCTTTGCCTCGGTATAGGTTTTTTGAAATATGGCATAAGCCTCATCCGCTGATATGCTGTTTACCCGGGAGTCATCGATTCCTTCTCTTTTATCAGCATCGGTTATCATATTTTCACTTTCGCCTGTAGAATCGTTTACAGGGGGAATATCCTTTATGCAACTGCTCATTGATAGGCTGATAAGGAAAATTAACACAAATATACAAATACGTTTATTCATTTCTATTCCTCCGATCAAAATTAATACACAATATCACCACTGTTCTGAAATGGTGGCAAGTTTGATGATTATATAGTAACATATTTATAATTATGGGCTTCGGGATTTCGAATCCTGTTATAATTTTACAGAAAAATCAAAGGAAAGAAGGGATCGGTAGATGCAGGGGATTGACGTTAAAAAAATGATTTACGATGAGGTCATAAAGACCGCAGCGCGTTATAAGAAGGAAAAGGGACTATCGGGAATGTTCCTTGATCCTATCATCGGATATGCATCTTCCAAGGACCCGCTGTTTCTGATTTTCGCAGAACGTGGCTGGTCCTTGCATCCAAAGGAGATATACAGACCTGGAAATAGCGTCATTGTGCATTTTTTACCCTTTTCTCATAGCGTAGTTCAAAGCAATGGGAACGGGCATTCAATTTCGGAAGAATGGATCGCTGCGTATGAATCCGCCATACTTTTTTCTGCATACATTAATGACAGCATAATGAAAAGCCTTGGGGTGCTCGGCAGGCTGACTTCCCTTACAAATCTGCCCGGGGATTGGAATGAAGTGCGAGGTGGCCCCGACTGGTCCCATAAATTAGCGGCTTATGTTGCGGGGATGGGGGATTTCAGCATCGCTGAATCTTTTAATACCGAATCGGGAAGCTGCGGGCGCTTTGGATCTGTTATAACCGACTATGAAATTGAACCTTCAAAGACCTTCGATGGTGAGAATGCCGATCGATTAAATTCCATAGCGGACAGCATAAAAAAATCTTTTCTATTTTCAGGATCAGGTAACGCTGAAGTCTGCGAGGATAAAATCGATCTTTGCCCTGCAGGTGCAATCAAACATGACGGAATTGATCTTCAACAATGCAGATCATTTTGCCTTGGGCTTGGTCAAGCAGTGCCTTCATCTGATGTCTGCGGCAAGTGTTTTGACCGGATTGGTGGATGAATGTGTTACAGGCCCAACAGCAGGGTAGCTGTGCAGAAGTATACTATCAGCGCCAAGGCATCAACTATCGTAGTTATGAGGGGGCCGGCCATTATTGCGGGATCAAGTCTCAGTCTCTTTGCCATAAGAGGCAAAAGCCCTCCTACCATCTTCGCTGCCATGACGGTTACGATGATTGTAACAGATACTGTTAAGCATATGAGCAGTTCAGTTCTTTCCAGGACCATTAATCTTGCAAAATTTGTTATCGCCAGGACAGTTCCCACAAGAAAGCTGACCCTAAGCTCCTTCCAAAGAACCCTCCACCAATCCCTCAGTCCTATTTCACCTGTCGCAAGTCCTCTGATTACCAAAGTGGAGGACTGGCTGCCGGAATTTCCGCCAGTATCCATGAGCATCGGAATAAATGCGCTTAGGACAACTACCTGGGTCAGAACATCCTCAAATCTGCCCATTATCCTGCCTGTAAACGTGGCCGATATCATAAGGATCAGAAGCCAGGGCA
This sequence comes from uncultured Oscillospiraceae bacterium, assembly GCA_964530755.1. Classification (GTDB taxonomy): domain Bacteria; phylum Bacillota; class Clostridia; order Peptostreptococcales; family Anaerovoracaceae; genus CAYRNC01. The sequence goes on from CAZHBR010000025.1 coordinate 9,986, forward strand.
GTCTGTGTCCGGCTAAGGATAATACTTTTGTGCCCAGATAGGCTTTTTCTGAAGGTGACATGGCGGCCATTCTTTGAAAGTCTTCAGTGGCCTCCTGCTCCATTACATCCATAATATCGTCGACGGTTATTATCCCGGTCAGCCTGTTTTCGGCATCTACGACAGGCAGAGCCAGGAAGCCGTATTTTTTAAACACGTTGGCAACAATCTCCTGGTCATCGTGAGTGTTTACGTGAATGACCTCGGATTCCATTATATCTTCGAGTATTAAATCGTCCTCTACCGTGACAAGGGTTCTTAACGATATGAAACCTTCCAAAATACGTTCTTTATCGGTGACATAACAGGTGTAAACTGTTTCTTTGTTCATACCTGTCTTTTTAATATGCGCCAGGGCCTCCTTAACTGTCATCCTTTTTTTGAGATCCACATATTCGATCGTCATTATGCTGCCGGCCGAATCCTCCGGATATTTAAGAAATTGATTTATCAGTTCCCTCTCTTTTTCCTCGGTGTTTCTCAATATCTTATTTACTATATTGGCAGGCATTTCCTCCAATAAATCTATCATATCATCGAAGAAAAGCTCATCCATTATGTGCATGAGTTCCTTATCGGTTATAGCGTTGATGACTCCAAGCTGGTGTTCCTTTGAAAAATGAGAAAACACACTTACAGCAAGATCCTTCGGCAGCATCCGGAATATCAGCAACGTAATATGCGCTTCTAAGGGGTCAAGCAGCAAAGCGACATCCACTCCGTTCATTCCCGACAGTATTTCTTTAACCTCAAGATATTTCTTTTCATTGATGAGTTTCAAAATTTCCTTTTCAGTCATATCGCGCCTCCTGATCAGATATTTTGTGCGGTACACCGTACCTATCCCACTATGCTATCATGATAAGATATATTTTCAAGCCCATTAGTTTTTAAGACTGATTGGGAATATTTTTTATTAAAAATATTAATTCTTTATCCTGACATAATGTTGCAAAAGAGGGAGGACAAGCTTCAAATTATATGGCGGCAAAGAGGTCAAAACGTTCTTTGGAAACTAATGTTTTTAACGGTTTGACTCCTTTGATTTTCAGCCGTTTTTTTTGGGTTTGTCTTACTGTTTTTTTTACATGCAGGCTTCGAATACAAAGCCTCCTAAATGCATATTTTATTGCCGAAGCCGAATTGTTTATGTCTGGTATAATGTTTTCAAAAATGCCCTGAAATTAAAGCTTGCACAGGCATTAAAAATATGTAAAATGGACTCATGGTTTTTATGGCATCCGCAAGTTGGAAATTTAGGAGGTGAATTTTTTATACAGGCCAATATTTAAAAGAGGGGGATTACATAATTATGAACCGAAAATTCGAGGGCTATTCTAAAATAATGAAGACATATGCCTTTGTGTTGATTATCTTCATTATAGCTATCGTTCTTTCCCCCGGTTATGGAGAATGGTTCGGAATTATAAGCGTTTTACCTGCGGCATTTCTATTATTTTACGTCTTTTACACCAAGAGGATTTTAGAAGCGCTTATGCTGGGAGGCCTCATGGGTTTTCTGATGGCCCATAAAGGAGATTTTTTCTCGCCTTTAAGCGATGCCTTTTTAGAGATCATGATGGATGAAGATATTGCGTGGCTGTTCATCGTATGCGGTTTGATGGGCAGCATAATTTCTTTAATTGAAAAAGCGGGGGGCGCCTTCGCTTTTGGTGAATGGGTGGCCAAGCGGGCTAAAACCGGAAGGAGCACCTTGATATGGTCTTACATACTTGCGCTTATGATATTCATTGACGATTATCTGGCCTGCCTCACCATAGGTGCATCGATGACGCCGATCACAGACAGATACAAACAGCCCCGTGAAATATTGGCATATGTAATTGATTCCACGGCTGCCCCTGTATGTGTGCTCGTTCCCATATCAACCTGGTCAATATTTATAGGGAATTTAATGGTTCAGCATGGTCTTGCCCCGGCAGGACAGGGAGTCATATATTTTATTAAAACCATCCCCTATAACTTCTATGCCTGGGCCGCGATGACGATAACGCTTTTAGTTGTTTTAGGCATAATACCGATTATCGGGCCGATGAAAAAAGCGTATGAAAGGGTCGAAATGACCGGTCAGCTGGCCCCTCCGGGATCGGAAAAGATCGACATAAAGGCGGGGGAAGCATTTGAAATTCCCGAGAATCCGAAGCTCGCCACATTCTTTTTGCCTATCATCTGCCTGGTCGTCGCCACGGTCACTTTAGATGTTGACATGCAAAAAGGCGTGATCACCACCTGCGCTTTTATATTTATCTATTACGTTTCAACGGGGATTATGGACCCTGCAGAGTATATGGACCTTTTGATCAAAGGGATCAAAAACATGCTGTTTCCTTTGTTTATGGTCATTTTGGCATATTTTTTCGCTGCATCCTGTGAACAGATCGGATTTATCGATTTCGTCGTCGATGTGGGTTTAAAGTTCATGTCGCCCTCGATGCTGCCTTTGGTAATTTTTATAACATTCGGAATAACGGAATTCGTCATGGGCATCAGCTGGGGCATGTATGTCATAGCTATGCCGATAGTCATTCCCCTTGCTGCAGCTTTAGGAGCTAATCCGTTTATGGCGGTGGGTGCCGTATGCTCAGCCGGCGTTTGGGGAAGCCACATATGTTTTTATTCTGACGCTACAATCCTTACATCGGCCGCCTGCGGATGCGATAACTTCCGCCACGCCATAACCCAGTTACCTTACGG
>CAZHBR010000026.1:0-11256 GCA_964530755.1 uncultured Oscillospiraceae bacterium
TGATACGATTCAGCTTTCAACATATGAAAATATTCGTATACATCGATATTAAATTCTATCTGATCAAATTTCGAAAAGTCATTATAAGCTTCCATCATTATTGAAATCACATTCACTTTTTTGTCCTTTGCTATGTCGGAATAAGAATATGAAAACAATTTATCCGAGGCATCTTTCCTGCTGTAGCCTTTAGGCGGTGTATGAAAACAGGACTTTATACTGTGTATAAAAGGATAAATAAACCCTTTAGAGATATATACCTGTGTAAACGACCATTTATTAATTAATTCATAGTTCTCCCTCCCGGCATATGTCTTGCCGTCCATGTAGATGAAGTTAAAGGAGATGGTGCCGACCAGCATCAGAACAATTATTGCCGAAATCCTGACCTTTAAGGACTTCTGCTTTCCCTTAACGAAGAAAAAGGCAAAAGCCGTGCCTAAAATGCATGCAATTATGACGGAGATCATTTTCCAATCGAATCCCGCGTTGTATTTACCTACCATATCAAGCGATTCAAAAAACAAAGGCAGATCCGCGGCAAGCAGCGGATCGTTTCTTATTATCAGTTTCCAATAGTTTGCAAACGACAAGGTGATAATCAAAGCGGAGGACAGTGAAAAACTGAGCCACACCCTGTTAAAAATGAAGTACAAAAGAAAAACCACTAAAAAAACAGGGGCCAAATTGAGGATGATAAGATAAAGATCATTGAAATATGAAAGGAACATCGGCATAAAATAATATGCGGCGCCGAAATACATGCTCACTAATCCAAGACACAAAGCCATCATGAACAATACAAAAAAAGTATAGATCATTTTCAGGTTTTTAGGCATGAATTTCCCTATAGCGTCAAAATGAGATCGCAAGTATCCTTTATCCTCAGTTCTTTAAAATATCGGTTTTCCAAAGGTATCCACTCCCTGATGAACCGCTCATATATTTTGGGATCTTCCCGGACCGATAGCCTGCGGCTTTGCTCCGCTTCCCCGATTGTAAGAAAGACAGTAAGATCGTAGAAGCCCGCAAGTTCGGGATGCATGCTGTATACCCCTTCAACGATGTTTAGCTTCTTAAGGTATATTCTTTCCGACGGATGAAGACTTTGGCCCTTACAATCATATATTTTGTAGATGAAACTTTCATCACTGCGAATTTTATCGAGAATCTCTTCTTTGAAACGTTCCCTGTCTACATTTCCGCCGACCTCGTTTAATCGCTCCTTTGTTTTTTTATGGAGGGGCAAATAATAATCATCCATGTGAAAGACATTGCAATCATATTCTTCCTGAATCGTTGCGGCAAGGGTGCTTTTTCCGGCTGCACAGTTTCCGTCTATTGCAATGATTTTAATGCCCGGACTTTTAAGTATATCGTTGATCAGTATTCTGAGCCGCTCAATATGTACCATAGCTTTTACCGGTGTGTCTCTCGACGGCAAGAACTATAACAGGTATGATAAGTAACTGTATTATGATGCCGGGTATAGCGTTAAAAAACGCACCTGCAGCGAAAATTTGCCAAGTGAATATTGTCTTGCCAAACCCAAGCAGTACGTAATTAGCCGCCCCCCATATGATTCTGCCCGCCAGCATTGATAATATCAATGAAATGTATACAAAAATCTTTTTTCTGGGAAATACCTGATAAAGAAAGCCTGCCACAAAGCCATAGGCCGCTAGTTCAAAGGCCATAGTGGTAGCCATAGGAAACAGAACAGGCATAGTAAAGATAAAACTCCTAAGAAGAGGAGTTAAAAATCCGACCGCCAACCCCAGTCTGGGCCCGCAGATAAAACCGCAAAGCAGCACGGGAATGTGCATAGGAAGCAATCTGCTCCCTATTTCGGGAATTTGACCGGTTAGAAACGGTAAGGCCAGACCGAGGGCCAAAAAAAGACCTGACAATGTCAGTTTTAGCGTTGCATTTGATTTCATCATGTCATTCCTCCTGTTTGATGTTAACCATCATTATATTACACCTTCTATTACCAATCAAGAGAAGGGTTCACCTTATAGCTTGAAAAAACGTCACGATTAAAATGCGCCTGTGCCTTTATTGAAACAGAAGAAATATACAGGTATAATGAACGTTACAAGAAAAATAAAGGGGGAAGATTTCAAATGGCAAACAAGTTGATTGTGATCGGAGGAGTCGCGGCCGGAATGAGCGCGGCATCAAAGGCCAGAAGAACTGATCCGAAATTGGATATCACCGTATATACCGTTGATGAATATATATCATATGCAGGGTGCGGCCTTCCCTATTTCATAAGCGGTATAATAGAGAAAAAAGAAAAGCTTTTAGCAAGAAGCATCGGGGATTTTGCCAACCAAAATATAGCCGTCAAAACGCTTTCAAAAGTAGAGTCCATTGATCCAAAAAACAAGACAATATCTGTAAGAAGCCTTCACAAAGACGACAGTTTTACAGATCATTTTGACAAACTGATAATCGCTACCGGGGCAAGGCCGCTTATACCCCCTCTTAAAGGAATGGAGCTTGAAGGAATTTTTACTTTGCGGACCGTAAATGACAGCCTGAACATAAAGGACTATCTTAATAAAGTGCAACCGCAGAAAATAGCTATAGTCGGAGGTGGCTATATCGGACTTGAAATGGCAGAAGGCTTTATTAATAAAGGGTGCCGCGTATCGCTGATCGAAAGAGCGCCCCATATCATCCCTAACATGGATGAGGACATGGCTTCAATTTTAACAGAATATCTGATTGATCAGGGAATGGATATACATACGGGTGAAACGGTGCAAGGATTTACGGGTCACTCAAAAGTTGAAAGCCTCATAACTGATAAAGGTGAAATATCCGCAGATTTTGTATTGTTATCCATAGGAGTAATTCCAAATTCGGAAATAGCCAAGGATTGCGGCATAAAGCTGGGCGCAAGAAACGCAATTTTGGTTGATCGCAAGATGAATACTAACCAAGAGGACATCCTTGCCGCCGGGGATTGTGCAACGGCCTACCATGCAGTTACCGGAAAAGATGCCTATATACCCCTTGGCACCACTGCCAATAAACAAGGAAGGATAGCCGGAGAAAATGCCGCTTCAGGAGATGCACATTTTAGCGGAATCATAGGCACCGGCATAGCGAGGGTTATGGAAATGGAGGTTTCCCGGACAGGTCTAAGTGAAAACGAATGCCGGGCTCAGGAGATACGGTTTGAATCAAGAAGAATCAAATCCAGAACGGCCGCCCACTATTGTCCCCGCTCCAAAGAAATTCACCTTAAGCTCATTGCAGAAAAGGATACCAAAAGACTGCTTGGAGCTCAGATAGTAGGTTATACTGGTGCGGCCTCGCGAATCGACATGATGGCCGTTGCAATAACCGCGCGTTCAACAATACATCAACTAATAGATATGGATTTAGCCTACTCGCCACCGTTTAGCCCGGTTTGGGATCCGGTCCTTATAGCTTTAAATCAGTTCTGATTCCACAGCGCCGTAAGAAATGAATGCTTTTTCCCAGCTGTAAACATAGGATCCGACGGCCCATTCAGCCATAATCACAACTGCCTCCTCCGACAGTTCGAACTCGGCAAGAGGGGTGTCTTCAAGCTGCTCTATCCCTATTTTATAAACCGTCAGCCTGTTTTTTGTTCTTACCAAGGCTATATCCTTATTTGGAGAAGTGAAGGCATCCAGCGCATTGGGAACCCGATTCCTGATTTTGTGCCAGTTTGGATCCAGGCTGTCATAGAATATGAGGCTTGAAGGAGGAAGGATTTTTCCGTCAAAATCATAATGAACCGAATCCTTTCCGTCTTGGTAATTGATCCTTCCAATGAGAATCCAGTGACCGTTTTTTCGGATCATGCCAAACCCTTTATCCGAATCCTCTTGCTCATACAACCTTATGCCTCTATCCTTTATCGCCTGCCTTCTTGCAACATTGAAGGAATCCAGCCCCTCCTGTCCCATCAAATCGGATACCTTTATTTCTGCATGATCAGGCAGCCTGTCAACCGACAAAAGCCGCAAAACATTTTGATTCGCAACCCTTTTTTCTACTGCTATGTAATCGTTACCTACATAATTCACAACAATATCATTAAAATAATCAGCGTCGCAACCTATGTTATCCGGCGGCTTTATTGCCATATTGTTTGAAATGAGAACATCTCCCCCACCTCTGCCTACAGTTACATTTTTAATATACAGATCCCAAAAGCCGCTTTTTCGGGGGAAAAATATCTTGTCGGAAATAAGCGGAGGATGCAGACCGTCCTGATCAGCCGCAATCCAAATCGTTTTATACGCATAGCCATCACCTTCTGGAAGCCTTAATCCCAGCAACGCGCCTGAGGATTTTGAAGCGCTTCTTTTGGCCGTGACTTCCTCGGCAGGCGGCAATAAAATGTCGGTCTCATCTGATATCTTGTCAAGAAGCAGATCAGCCCCATCAAAAAAAAGAACGATGCTTGATTCATCTATCTTCACAAATTCGGCTAAATAATTACCCTTTGAACAAACCGTAACAACTTCCGCTTCCGGATCTTTAAAAAGCGCGAAATAGGATACGGATTTCAGTCCCATATAGTCCGACACCTCCACCCGCTTTATCTTATAGGTGACATCCTCCCATACCGCATTGCCAAAGGATGCAATTCCTCCTGCAAACTGCACGCAATCGGACGGATTAAGCTTCGCTTCTTCTCCGTCTAGCCGCTCTTCCACCGCCCATTTGCCGTAATAGGGACCGCTTGTGAAGGGCTCTGTGATTTTTCCTGCTTTAGCACCGCCGCCGATCATATCGCGAAAATCGGAACAGGCAAAAAGCAACAGAAGCGATACAGACAGCAGGCAGAAAAGTATCCTCTTACACATCATTATCCACCTCTTTTGGAAGGAAGACAGTTACAGTCGTCCCTGCACCTATATCGCTTTGTATGTCTAAATTACCTTTCATCAAGGTCACGATTTCCTGACATATGGACAGCCCTATCCCGTTTTTTGATTTACTGTCTTCACCTTTGTAGAATTTTTCCTTTACCCTTGGCAGTTCCTCCTTTAAGATACCGCACCCCGTATCTTTTACAGTAAATAATAATCCTTTACCCGTTTCAGCGGCGCTTAAAGTCACATTTCCTCCCGGCGGAGTAAAGTTGAATGCATTATCTAGAATATTTATGAATACCTGTCTCAATCTGTAACCGTCCGACATTAAATCCGGAAGGTCTTCTTCATACTCCACAGTAAAATCAATGCCGTCTTTTACAGCCCTCAGTTTCAACTGCTTCCTTATATCATCCAAAAGCCGCGAAGGATTAACGCTTTCGTATTTCAATCTGATCCTGTCGGATACAAATTTTGAAAAATCTAGCAGCTCCTCAACCATATGAGTAAGTCTTTCACTTTCTTTGGCTATTATTTCAAGTCCGTCTTTTAGTGTTTCCTCCCGACGGAACTTTTCATTTTGAAGGGTTATGGACCAACCCATAATGGATGTCAGAGGCGTACGCAGCTCGTGGGAAACAGAAGATATAAAATCGTTTTTCATATCCTCTCTTTTTACGATCTCATCCGCCATATAATTTAACGTATCCGATAGCTCTCCTATTTCGTCATCCTTTATTTTTCTGCTTCTCGTTTGAAAATTACCGGCCGCCATGCTTTTAGCTGCATCAGTAACCTCCTTAAGCGGGATTAAAATAGTATTAGCTAGGAATATGCTTAAAAAACCGACGGCAAAAACTACAAATATGCCTATGAGGATAAATATGCCTATCGTTCGCTTAATATCAGACGCTATTTCATCGGTAGAGGAAATGAAGCGCAAAGCCCCGACTATCTGATTTTCGGATTTCAACGGATATGAAACCGCCATAACGCCATGACCTTCCATCCTACCCGCCCATTCACCCATTTTGCCCTTTAGCGCATCCTCTATATCCGTCCTGGGTTCCTTTGCATCTGGAAAGGAACCCGAAGAATCCATGATAATTTGGCCTCTTCGATCTATAATTTCAACACGGGCATTGCTTTGATTCCAAAATGCGTCCACATTATAAAGAATATTATCTTCCAGCGCTGTGTCAGAATAGTATCTGGAATACATATCCGCACTGATCTTTATCTGATTTGACAGGTTGCCCCTTAAGCTGCCGTAATAGTTCTGCTTCACAATATAGATCAGCATTACTTCTAAAATGATAACAGAAACAAGGATTACGACTATGAAGCTTGCCGCTAATCTTCCCCGTATCCCCTTCATAGCACACTCCCATTCGGACAAAAGCGATAGCCTGAACCCCAGATTGTTTTAATGAATTCAGGCTGTGACGGCTCATCCTCAATTTTTTTTCTGAGCCTCCTTATATGCACATCCAAAGTCTTTGTATCACCATAATAGTCTTCCCCCCAAACCTCATCTAAAAGATCATTTCTTTTAAATGCCTTGCCCGGATTTTCCATAAACAGCTTTAGAAGTGAATATTCTATCGGTGTCAGATCAACTTCCATATCATCTTTTAGCAGCCTGTTTCCTTTCACATCCAGATAGAGGCTTCCGCATCGGTACACCGGCTCGGATCTGCTTTGTCTTCTTTGCAGCGCTTTGATTCGGGCGATGAGTTCAAAGGGGTTAAAAGGCTTCACCATATAATCATCCGCTCCTAACTCAAGGCCGGTGATTTTATCAGAATCCTGACCCTTGGCAGTCAACATGATTATTAAGGCCCGGGGAGTCTTAACCCTGATACGGCGACAAACCTCAAGACCGTCTATACCGGGAAGCATCAGATCTAAAACAACCACATCGGGGGACAATTGATCTAACATTTTCAGGGCATCTTCTCCGGTTTCTGCCTCTGAAACCTCATAACCTGCCATTTCGAGGTTAAGTCTGATAAAGCGCCTGATGGAATATTCATCCTCCACTGTCAACACCCTTGCTCCCGCATCCATATCTATTTTCCTCCGTCTCTATGACAGGGCTCTCTCTATCATTTTACAATAAGCCTCTGCACCTTTTTTATTCAGATGGACTCCATCTTTATAAAAATATTCATTGTGGTTGCCGCTTTCGCTATGCCAATCGATAAGTATAACATTTGAATGCTCCGCCGCGGCTTTTTCAAGCGCCTTGTTCACTGCATCCTCCCACGGCCTTGGGACTCGGGAATTTACAAGCAGAATTTTCTTTGCACCCTCCAGACAATCCAAAGTTTTGATCAGCTGTTTTTCGGTAAAGGCACCGTTTGTCCCAAGCCCCACGATTACCGTCTCCTTCAGCATTCCCTTTTCACGAAGCCCATCGATGACCTCCGGCGCATCATGCATTTGTCTTCCTATTTCGGCATCTACAATAATACCCGGCAGGTTTTCCTCCAGCACCGGAGTCAAATCTATTTGAAGCGAATCCCCTATAACTGTAACCTCCTCGCCAATTAAGGCTTCCTCTATTTCCGGAGACGGCACGCTTGCGACTGGAATAATTTCATCTTCCATCTCCTCTATTGCAGCGCTTTCTTTCGGATGATCCTTCGCCAATATCTGCTCTTTGCTGCCAAAGGTGATGATTGTAACTGTTAGAAATATGCCGGCCAATATGCCCGCATAGCGGAGCATAGGCTTGGTCCTGCCGTATCTTATCGGCTTTTCAATCAAATAATAGGAGGCTGCCGCCAAAAGGATGCTCACGGCAATTTGACAAACCGAACGAAGGGGATCAGGACCGGTCGTGTTTATTAACGGACTCGATAATATAATAACCGGAAAATGCCATAAGTAAATACCATAGGACAATTTACCTATCAGACAAATCGGGGGCCAGCCAAACAGCAGCACAAGCCTGTTTGCAGGATGTGCAAGCACAACAACTAAAACAGCACCGGCAATGGAGAAAAACAGGAACCCGAATTGATAAAGAAACGTTTCATATTGATCGGTCTTAACGATCATCCATAAAACAATCGACAAAGCAACAATCCCTGAAGCATCAAGGGCAAATCTGTATTTTTTCGAAATCGCACGTGACATACTGTCAAATGGCCATAACATAGCCGCGATGGCTCCAAGCATTAATGCAAAGGCCCTGGTGTCAGTGCCATAATATACGCGTCCGGGATCACTGCCTGGTATGTAGAGTAAGGCCATAGCCGCAGCAGATATCAATGCGATAAGCAATGTCAACGCTATCAGCCATTTGCGGTGCTGGAATAAGCGAACTCCGAAGCCCAACAGGAAAGGCCAGATCAGATAAAACTGCGCCTCTATCGCTAAAGACCACAGATGACCTAACGGTGAAGGGGGACCGAAGCTCTCAAAGTAAGATACTTCATGGAAGATAAGATACCAGTTGCTTGCATAAAAAACAGAAGCCAGCATCTCCTGCCTCCACGACACAAATCTTGCCGGATCAAATAAAAGTGCCCATATCGCCAGACCAGCCAGCATCGCTAAAAGAGCGGGATAAAGCCTCCTGATCCGCCGCAGCCAAAAGTCAGCTATATTTATCCTTCCTTGAGATTTTATTTGGGAAAGCAGTATGCCGGTTATCAAATATCCGGAAAGTACAAAAAACAGATTGACACCTAAAAGCCCCCCCGGCGCCAAACCTGAACCGAGGTGATATGCAATTACGGCAAATACCGAAAGCGCCCTTAAACCATCCAGGCCGGGCATATAGCTGTTAGTTCCACTCTGATGTAAAATAGCATGATGCATAGACTTTCCCCGCTCTCTTAAGACTTTAATCGTTTCTCTATCTACATCATAGCGGGTATTCTGCAAAGATGATTTACAAAAATATTAAATCAGGTTAGATAAGTGATACTTGGCAAAAAGCCCCGTCTTAAAAACCGGATTATACCTGTAACAGTTTTATATTATACCTTCACCCGGCTAAAATCAATTACCTTTATTCCGGGCCATTAAAGAAAAAATACCATCTGCTGAATACAAGAATGGGGTAAATGATATTAATTGTTTGCCCTCGGCAATACCGTAACCAAAATGAAAGGAGTTCAGAATGGCCGAATCAAAGACACAAGAATGGCTGGAGCAGGAAGAAGATACTCAGAAGGATAAATTCCTGACATTCGTGTTAGGTAACGAATCTTACGGAATTGAAATCAGGTATGTAACAGAGATCATCAAGGTTCAACCGGTTACAGAGGTACCAGAATTTCCGGACCACATCCGCGGGATAATAAATTTAAGAGGAAAAATCGTGCCCGTAATGGATGTAAGGCTGAGATTCAAAAAAAAGTTCAAAGAGTACAACGACAGAACCTGCGTAATAGTCATAGATGTGGATGGTGTATCAACCGGACTCATAGTCGACAGCGTATCGGAGGTTCTATCAATACCCGATACGGAGATCGTCCCTCCGCCGGACATGAGCCGCACAAGCAACAAATATATTAAAGGCATAGGGAAAACCGAAAATGATGTAAAGCTCATTCTTGATTGCAGCAAACTGCTCACAGAAGATGAGCTTGAAGGTTTAGGCGAAGCGTTATAAGGGGAACTGACATAGGAGGTCTATAATAATGAAATGGTTTTTAAATAAGAAAATTGCGGTGAAGCTCATTTCATCCTTTCTTGTAGTAGCAGTAATAGCGGGAATTGTAGGGGGAGTCGGACTTATAAATATCAATAGAATATCTGATGCCGATGTACTGTTGTATGAGGAAAACCTGCTTGGTGTAGATTATTCAGGCGAGGCAGCTGAATATTTTCAACGAATCAGATTTAACACGATTAAAATGATAGCCATTGACGATACCAGCGAACTATCCGGTTTATTCAACAACGTAGACACTTATATTATCAAGGTAGATGAATTATTACAAGAATATGAAGATGGTATTGTGTCTGAGACGGATCGAATGCTTTTTGGCGAAGCAAAACCAGCATGGGAAAAATATAAAACCATAACCGATGACTATCTTAAATTGATACAGGCATCACAAATTGAAGAGGCAAAAAAATTGAACTTCGGTGAAATGGGAACAGCCGGAGACAGCGTCAGAATAACGTTCGGAAAATTAAACGAATTTAATGTGGAAGGCGCAAAGCAAAGATCTGCCGAAAATGAAATGTTAGCAAAAACATCCTCGATAATAATGCTGGTTGTTGTCGCCATTGGAGTAATAATTGCAATACTTCTTGGGACCGTTATCGCCAGAATCATCAGCAATCCCATCAAAGAAATGGTAATGACGGCCGATGCATTGGCTCAAGGCGATATAAATGTAGATGTGAAAACAGATACCAAGGATGAAATAGGGGATTTAGCGGAATCCTTCAGGGATATGATCGAAAACATCCACAACCAGGCAAGAATTGCAGAAAGCATTGCAGATGGAGATTTAAGCATAGATGTGAAAGTGAGATCCGAAAAAGATCTGCTTAATATGAAATTCAAAGAAATAGTAGTAAAGAATAATGAAATCATGACCAATATTGCCAATGCGGCAGACCAGGTAGCCACGGGTTCGGGACAAGTCTCTAATTCAAGCATGGAGCTTTCCCAAGGAGCAGCAGAACAGGCCAGTTCGGTTGAAGAATTGACAGCATCCCTTGAAGAAGTTTCGTCACAGACTGATGTTAATGCTAAAAATGCTAATGATGCAAATGAATTAGCGGAAGCAGCTAAAGAAAATGCAATACAGGGCAACGCTAAGATGCATGATATGGTAAAAGCCATGGAGGAAATAAACGACTCCTCAGCCAATATCTCAAAGATCATTAAGGTTATCGATGAAATAGCATTTCAAACAAATATACTCGCATTAAATGCCGCTGTTGAAGCGGCAAGGGCTGGCCAGCATGGAAAGGGGTTTGCCGTTGTGGCTGAAGAAGTCAGAAATCTTGCCGCGCGTTCCGCAGATGCCGCAAAGGAAACCACGGAAATGATAGAGAACTCCATCAAAAAATCTGAAGGCGGCACCCAGATAGCCAATGAAACGGCTAAGGCCCTTAATCAAATTGTCGAAGAAGTGGCAAAGGCTGCTGATTTGGTAGGCGATATAGCAATTGCCTCCAATGAACAGGCTGCTGCCATTGAACAGATCAACCAGGGCATAATGCAGGTATCGCAGGTCGTGCAGGCAAACTCTGCCACTTCAGAAGAGGGCGCGGCGGCCAGCGAAGAACTGGCGGGGCAGGCTGAATTCCTAAAGGAAAGTGTTGCTAAATTCAAACTAAGCGATACATATAAAGCTGAACACCGTCACAGCAGCTATGATACTGAGGACATAAAACTGATTGAAAATATATC
>CAZHBR010000026.1:11266-12687 GCA_964530755.1 uncultured Oscillospiraceae bacterium
ATAAGGAAAAAGTTCGCACTTCCGAAAAAAACGGAAACGGGGCTCATTCGAAAACCGCGATTTCAGCAGACGATAAAGAGTTCGGAAAATATTAAAACCCTTAAATGACATAATACCTCCAAAGTGGATGGTCCGATCAATCAAAATCAGACAACCTGCTTGGAGGTATTATATTAAATCGCAGCTCCCATTTAGAAAATTCTTCATTCAGATTCTATCGCGATGACCGAAACGGGACAGCTTTCCTCGGCTTCCTTAGCAGAATCAAAATTTTCTTCAGTTACTTCACCATGCACCTCTGCCAGACCGTCGTCAGCCATAGTAAAAACGTCAGGGCATATATCTGCGCACAGGGCGCAGCCTATACAACCATCCCTGTCGATAACAGCCTTCATTCCCATATCTTTCCCTCCGCATAAATTCCAATTCTGTTTATTAACGTTTAATTTACCCTATATCAATGTCCTTACTCAAATAATCTATGACGCCTTTCCATAAAACGCCTCCCTTTTTTTTATAATCTACACCCTTAGCTGCACGAACCATTTCGTCTATGTCGAATCCATCCTTAAAAACGAAGGACTTTCCAAACCTCGGCGACAGTGCTTTGCGGGGGCAATTGTAAATACATTTCAGGCACATCACACAGTGAAAGCCGAAATCGGGTCCGCCATCCTTCATTCGAATATTACCTTGCGGGCAATCCCTTGCGCACACTCCGCATTCATCACATGCGGAAGAGGCATGAAAGCCTTTCCCGAAAATCATGGCTCCCAGATGCTCAATCACACCGACAGCAGCAAATAATCGGCTGAACATACCGGGGTTTTCCAGCTTCTGCCTCCCGGACAATATGTCCTTTGTAATCCGCTTAACCTTATAAGGTAATATCGCTAACAGGCTGAGATCTAAATCCCGATCTGATTTAACAAACACATTCAAAGGCATTATGATCATTTCTTCATATATTATATTGTAGCCCTTTTCTTTAAGAAGGCGCTTTGATCGAACCCTGCACGCCGAATTAGGAATGACCTCCCCTCCTGCCGAGACAGATATGATCGCAGCATTTTTATCCTCTGCGTGAGGCAAACCTTTAATCCATTTATGAACCGTGGATACCATCCTAAAAGCATAGACAGGTGACAATATAATCAGTAGATCCGCCGATCTCGAAAATGATTTCGATCCGGCATTTATATTGATTTTGTCGCAGTCTATACCGTGCTTCATAAATTGTTCAAAAAAGCAATCACAGACTGTTTTTGTGCATCCTGTCCCGGAGAAATATGCCAATGCGACTTTATCCATGGTAATTCACCTCACCCAGGAATTGGATAATTGACCCAAACCGCCTGATTATATTTATTTAATATCATTTTTGAGGGTAAAACACAATCCGATGAAAATATGCCTGCCTG
>CAZHBR010000027.1:0-6022 GCA_964530755.1 uncultured Oscillospiraceae bacterium
CAGCGGTTACAAGGAAATCGGATATATAACGTGCTGGGTGGAATATAAGGCGGATAAGGATGAAGGGCGCTTCAAGCTTGTCGATGTATATTCTCACAGGATGCAGATCAAGTTGTAATTCGTCTGAAATGGGAGAAAAATCAATCGATTAAAAGCGTTTTTCGTTGACAAGACCTTGATAATATTATAAACTATAGCTACATTGCGCGGAAATGAATATTGACTCTCTCCGATCTCAGATGCCTGTGACAAACGTTATGGCTAAGAGACTTGGGTTCAATCGGAAACGGTTGGGCCTCCCGTGATTGGAAAGGAGAAGGCAGAGTATCGCCGGTATCAACATTACAGTGATACAAGGTTGCGTAGGTTCAATCAGTGCCTGTCCCTTTCGAGGACAGGTTTTATTATTTGTTAGAAGATAAAGGGGGACGATAAAATCGAAATACGAAAGTTACAGCTGTTACCTAAAAAAATCTCCGATCTCAGATGTCTTAGACAAATGTTATGACGAAGAGACTTGGGTCTTGCCGGAAACGGCCAGGCCTCCCGTGTTTGGAAAGGAGAAGGCAAAGTATTGCTGGCACGATAATTACAGTGATACGAGGTTGCGTAAATTCAATCATCGCCTGCCCTTTCGGACAGGTTTTTATTAATTATTACTGTATATAGGAGGGGAACAATGAAACAACTAAGTAAAATGACGCTCCATATTAATGGGGCGGACCGCATGTTCATTTATGATCCGGAAAGCGATACACTTGCCACTGTACTGAGGCGTATCGGCCTTACCGGACTTAAGGTTGGCTGCGGAACCGGTGTGTGCGGATCCTGCTCTGTCATCTTAGACGGAAAGGTAATCCGTTCCTGCACAAGAAAAATGAAGACCGTGAAAGAGTTCAGTTCTGTTATCACCGTAGAAGGGATCGGCTCGCCTATGAATCCTCATCCTCTTCAGTATGCTATGGTTCATTGTGGGGCAGTGCAGTGCGGATTCTGTACTCCGGGATTTGTGGTATCCGCCTATGGCCTGCTTCAGGAAAATTCCAGTCCTACAAGAGAGGATGTGCGTGATTGGTTCCAAAAGCATAGAAATGTTTGCAGATGCACCGGTTATAAGCAGATCGTCGATGCCGTTATGGAGGCTGCAGCTATCCTGAGGGGCGAAAAAACTATGGAAGATATCACCTATGATTGGGAAAAGGACATCGGGAACTTCTATGGGAAGCCGCTTGTTCGTCCTAACGCTTTGGCAAAGGCATGCGGTGTATGCGATTACGGCGACGATGTTGCGCTGAAGATGCCTGCCGAGACTTTGCATGTAGCTTTGGCTATGCCTAGAATATCCAATCATGCCAAGATACTTAAAATTGATATCGGTGAAGCGGAAAAGATGCCCGGTGTTGTAAAGGTAATTACAGCAAAGGATGTTGTCGATGCAGGCGGAACCAACGCCCTGATGATGTATCAATTCTCACCGCGAACCATTGCATTTGATCAGGTCCATAAAATCTTAGTCGATGAAAAAATATACAACTGGGGTAACGTCCTGGCTCTGGTCGTGGCTGATACGGAACTGAATGCGAAAGCGGCTGCTGACAAAGTGAAGGTTGAGATAGAGGAGCTGCCTGCATATATGAATCTGCTTGATGCCGTAATGCCCGATGCAAAGAGAATTCATCCGGGAATGGAGAACATTGTTACCGATCAGCCTCTTTTGAAAGGCGATGCGATGAAAGTTCCCGAGATGATAGACAATGCTCCGTACTCAGTTGAAGGAAGCTTTTATTCCCAAAGGGAACCTCATATGTCTATTGAAGGGGATACAGTACAGGCCTATTATGATGAGGACGGGAAACTCTGCGTGCATTGCAAAGGCATGACTGTTTACTTCAACAGAGATGATATAGCCCAAATCGTAGGGCTTTCGGAGGAGGATGTCAGGGTAGTTGAAAATCCCACAGGAGGCTCCTTCGGCTGGGCAATGAATGCGGCTACTTTTTCGATGGCTGCAATAGCAACTAAAATAACAGGTATGCCTGTAGCAGTTCACATAGACTATGCCCAGTTTATGGCTATATCAGGTAAGCGTTCACCGTCATTCATTAACGGACGTCTGGCCTGCGACAAGGATGGAAAAATCATAGCGGCCGAGTTTGATGCTGCTTTGGATCACGGGTATGACCCCGCCCTTTGCGATGACAAGCTTTCGAAGATCCCCCGCTTCATGTTCTTCCCCTATCATGTACCTCATGCACTAGGCTTAGGGAGAACGGTTTTAACAAACCACGCTTTCGGAGTTCCCTATAGAGGGTATGGATCCCCTCAGGCCTATACCTGCAGTGAGGCCCTTGTCGATATGATGGCGGAAAAGATCGCTATGGATCCCTTTGATTTCCGCTATAAGAATATAGCAAGGCCGGGAGAGACCAATCTAAACAGCGCCGAATTCCTTCAGTATCCGATGGAGGAAATGATGAATAAGATGCGTCCTCTTTACGACAACGCCGTAAAAGAGGCTAAAGCTAAGGATACACCGAAGGTACGCAGGGGTGTAGGGCTTGCCTGGGGTGGCTATAATGTCGGTGTAGGTTCTGAAGATGTGGCCGATGTGGCTATTGAACTTGTAGGAGATGGGAAATTTATCAAGTATGATACTTGGCAGGATCAGGGACAAGGCGGAGACCAAGGTTCCCTGATATGCACCCTTGAGGCCTTAAAGCCCTACTTCCCCAACGTAACACCAAACGATATCAAACTGGTGCAGGCGGATACAAAGATGTGCCCGAATACCGGTGAATCAGCAGGTTCAAGATCCCACTTCGCAAACGGTAAAGCCAGCATACTTGCAGCTGAGAACCTCGCAAATGCGATGCGCAAGGAGGATGGAACCTATAGGACCTATGATGAAATGATCAAGGAAGGCATTCCCACTTACCATGAAGGCAATTGGGCTGCGGAATCAGAATGGGATCACTTCCTCGCGCTGGATCCAAATACCGGTGAAGGAAGTCCGACCTACGCCTACACTTATGCACTTTATTTATCTGAAGTAGAAGTAGATGTTGAAACAGGAAAGACAACAGTAATCGGCATGCATTGCGTTTACTGGATAGGTAAGGTAGGCAACATCCAGGCGGTTGAAGGCCAGATTTTCGGTGGAATGTCACACTCCATTGGATTCGCCTTAAGCGAGGATTATGAGGATGTTAAAAAGCATACCAACATACTTGCTGCCGGCGTTCCCTATATAAAGGATGTGCCTGATAACATGCAATTGGTCAACATGGACGGATTTGATGAAAGAGGTCCCTTCGGTTCATCCGGAGCGGCCGAAGCCTTCCAGTCTTCAGACCATATGGCCGTCATCAATGCTATCAATAATGCCTGCGGCGTGCGCGTCTATGAAATGCCTGCATCACCTGCAAAGGTAAAGGCCGGAATAGATACCCTTGCCAAGGGCGGAAAGATCGAACCACCCAAGAAGTATTTCCTCGGTTCAGATCTGGTCGAGGAAATGGAAAAGATCATAGCAAATCCCGTTGTTGAAGAGTGATGATACGATAAGTTAAAACAGCCACACGCTGCCTTTAAAGCAGTAAAACAGGCCACTATAAGGAACCAGCTTACAGTGGCCTGGTTTTAATTAGCTATTGCTTTTATCCTTATTTAATGAGACTATTAAGGTGAAAGTTACTGACAAAACAGGAGGGCATAATGGAGAAATTTTACAGACAATATGATAATTGCCGACAAAATGAAAGGCCATTTTGTTCAGTAGCCTGTCCTTTTAACGTTGATGTATTGGATTTTCAATATAGAATGGCAAACGGAAGCTATAATGCTGCATACAAGACCTACAGAAACGCGGTTGCTTTTCCCGATATAATTGCTGCCCTTTGTCCCGAATACTGTTCATCCGTTTGTCCAAGAAAGGATTTGGATCAATCTGTACAGCTGAATCTTTTAGAGAGGACCTGTGTTGCAAAAGCGACAAAAAAGGAGCCTACTGATTACAATGTTCCAAAAAAGGAAGGTAAGATAGCGATAATAGGGGCCGGTCTTAGCGGATTATCCTGCGCACTGCGGCTGGCACAAAAAAGATATGATGTTACAATCTATGAAAAATCCGAAAGATTAGGAGGCAGTCTTTGGGACATACTGCCTTATGAACTGTTTTTGGGTGATTTTGAAAGGCAGTTTCAGTTTGAAGAATACGATGTTCTTTTTAATAAGGAGATTAAGGGTATAGATGATCTCAGCGGCGAGGGCTATGATGCTGTATTTGTCGCCACCGGCAAAAACGGAATCGATTTCGGTCTTACGGCACCAGGCGTCGCATATTGCATGATGGACGGCGATATCGCACTTTTTGCAGGAGGCTCTCTTGTAAATGACGACAAGGTCAAGGCAGCGGCAAACGGGCTTTGCATGGCATGGTCCATAGAGGTCTTTCTGAAAACCGGATCGCTGGAATATCCAAAGAAAGCAGGCGAATGTAAGGCTGTGGCAGATCCAGACAAATTGGTAAAGGCGGAGGCCGTGATTCCTGCGAATAACGGTTTGTTTTCCGACGAAGAGGCGAGAGCAGAGGCTTCGCGCTGTATTAGATGTCAATGCGATGCATGCATGAACTACTGTGACATATGTACTTTTTATAAAAAATGGCCGATGAAAATAAGGGATGATGTAATCGCTACCGTAGCTTTTTCCATGACAAAATCTATGATCAGAAAAACTCCGGCGAAAAGGCTGGTCAATTCCTGCACCGATTGCGGTTTGTGTGACGAGGTTTGCCCAGAGAGCATAGAGATCGGCAATATGCTAATCGAGGCAAGGAGGCATCTTCACAGCGACGGTGCGATGCCGGGAGCATTTCATCAGTTTTGGATAAGGGATATGGAGTTCTCCGACAGCGAATTTGCGGCCCTTACAAGGGGAGCGCCGGAAAAGGATAAATGCAGCCATGTCTTTTTTCCGGGATGCCAGCTTGGAGCATCCGACCCCGCATACGTCTATAAATCCTACAGGTGGCTGCTTGATAAAAACCCGGGAACAGGTTTAATGCTTCGATGCTGCGGCCTCCCGGCAAAATGGGCTGGGGATGAAAAAATGCACAATCAGGCTGCAGAGAAAATACTAAGCGATTGGAACAAACTGGGGAAGCCGGTTCTGATCATGGCCTGTGCATCATGCATGAAGCACTTCGAACAGTATTTGCCGGAAATCGATGCTGTTTCGCTGTATGAAATGATAAAAAAGTGGGGATACGAGGATATATTGATCGATAAGGATGTTCATAAGGGGAAGTCCTATTCCGTCTTTGATCCCTGCAGCGCCAGGCACAAGATTCAAATGCAGACGGCGGTAAGAGATCTGCTGCTTTTTATGGGAATAGACCATGAGGAGCTCCCAAAAGGAGACGTGCACGGGTGTTGCGGCTATGGAGGTCAAGGATCGGTAGCCAATCCGGACTTTTTTAAGCATGTTGTTCAAAGCAGAAGCGTGCTGTCCGACAATCCTTATATCGTTTATTGCATTAATTGCAAGGATGTCTTTAAACAGGAAGGAAAATCGGCACTGCATATTCTGGATCTTATTTTCGGAATCGATAAGGGAGATAATTCTTTACCGGGTTTAACCGGCAGAAGGCACAACAGGGTGGATCTGAAAGAAAAGATTTTGAAGGACATGTTTGACGAATCAATGAAGGTAAAACCTGGGGAGCCCGGATACAAGCTTGAAATTTCAGATGAAATGCACAAAAAGATGAACAAATTGAAAATCCTGGAGGAGGACGTGTGCAAGGTGATTGAACTTGGCGAGACAAAAAATCGCAGAGTATACAATCAAAATGAAGGTACATACATATGTTACAGGGTGCTGGGCGATATCACCTTCTGGGTTGAGTATAGGTTAAAGGACGGGAAACACGAAATTGTCGATGTTTATACACACAGGATGAAAATAAAACTGGAGGCGGTTTGGGATGGGAGAAAAACAACAGACATTGATATGTGACAGA
>CAZHBR010000027.1:6032-6671 GCA_964530755.1 uncultured Oscillospiraceae bacterium
GGAAGCAAGAATCTTTCCGATTTCGCTAATCGATAACATCCCCTGATTGATCCAGTGCAGGTGGATGATGTCGGCGCGCTTAAATTCGGGAAGTCCTGTTACGGAAACACCGGTGCTGGCAATGGAAACATCAAAAAGGTCCTCCCGCGATATCCTGTAAAGGTCGAAATGGAAGAGCGTGAGGTAGATTTTGCGTATCTTAACAGATCTTTTCGGCATAAAGTTCCCCGCTGCCCCAAATGCGGCCAGGTTTTCATCTCTGAGAAATTGGCAAGAGGCCGCATCAGCGAGGTGGAAACCCTTTTGGAGGATAAATGAAAGAAATTATAAAGGTGCAAAGCATTTGTCCCGTTTGCCTGAAGCCGCTTCCCGCTTACTACGTGCAAGATCACGGGCAGGTGCTGCTGATCAAAAAATGCGATGAACACGGAATGTTTTCGTCTTACATATGCGATGACAGTAAGGATTTTTTAGGTTGGATTTCTCATCCTTCTACCACTGTGCCGCCAAAGAAGCCGATAACAAAAGGTGCATCCGCACAAGGGCGGACAGAATGTCCGCTTCACTGCGGCCTTTGTGAAAACCATTTGCAGACGGCCTGCTGTGTACTAATTGAGGTTACAAAGCGCTGTAACCAAC
>CAZHBR010000027.1:6681-11723 GCA_964530755.1 uncultured Oscillospiraceae bacterium
CTTAGCCGAGATCGAAAGAAAGTATGAATTGCTGCTTAAGCTCGGGGAAGAAAGGCCCTTCAACATTCAACTTTCCGGAGGCGAGCCTACTGTTCGAAACGATCTTCCCGAATTGATCCGTTTAGGTAGAGCAAAAGGCTTTGAATACATACAAATCAATACTAACGGGAAGCGCATAGCCTTGGAGGAAGGCTATGCAAATCAGCTGAAGGAGGCAGGGGCTTCAGTCATATTTTTGCAATTCGACGGAACAACAGATGACATATACAGGGCTTTAAGAAATGAGCCTCTGATGGCCATAAAGGAAAAGGCCGTTGAAAACTGTAAAAATGCCCGTTTGCCGGTTACTCTTGTGCCGACTGTAGTAAAAAATGTTAACCTGTTCAACATCGGGTCGATGGTGGATTTCCTGCTTTGCAATGTAGATGTTGTAAAGGGCATACATTTTCAACCTGTAAGTTTTTTCGGCAGGTATCCTGACAGCTTAGATGAAAAAAACGGTGATTATGATAATCGTGTTACGATGTTTGATATTCTCCACGAAATTGAAAATCAGACCGGGGGCACTTTAAAATACGGCGATTTCCATCCTTTAAGCATCGGTAATCCGCTTTGCGGTTTTCACGGTACATTTCAAAAGCTGAGTGACGGCAGCATCAGGCGTCTGGTTGAGAAAACGGCATGCTGTGTGAACAATGAACCTCTTAGAGCCATAAACCAGCTTCGGGGTTTTGTCCTGAATAAATGGGATATTCCTGACGATGTAAATCGTTGCGACTGTAAAAGTAACGGGGTTATGGATTTTGACCAGTTCCTGTTTGAGACCAAAAGCACAATGTTTACGATCACCGGAATGCCATTTCAGGATATAGGCAACCTGGATGCAGAACGTCTGAAACGATGCAGGGTACACATACTTTCAGCGGATGACAGGTTGATACCGTTTTGTGCCTATAACAGCCTTTACAGGGATGTAACGAGACCATAATAAGAGGAGGGATAATGATGAGCAATTTGAGGCCCGGCGGCTTTCGGCTGACAGACAGGGCTATGAAATCTTGGAATTTGCCAAAGGGATCAGCAGTTCTTGATATAGGATGCGGAAGAGGCGAAACGGTTGAATACCTGGAAAAGCAATATGGCTTTGCTGCAAAAGGCATCGATTTATCTGATGATTTATTAAAGGAGGGCCAAAGCCGCAATCCGGAACTCGATATTAAAAAGGGCGACGGTGAATTTCTTGAGGACTTTCCTTCATACAGCTTTAACGGAGTTCTCATGGAGTGTGTTTTATCCGTCACCGATAAGCCGGATGAGGTTCTTCATGAAATATATTGTGTGCTTAAAAAAGGTGGGAAGCTGTTTATCAGTGATCTTTATATAAAGGATCCGGATCCGGCGGTATTTGAATATGCGAAAAGAAAAGTCAGGGAGATGGCGGAAAAGCCCCACGATCACGATGAATGCGGCATATCCTGTGCTGTAGATCATCAAAAGAGGGCCGTTAATTTTAGAGTTAAGGGGAGGTTTTTAATGGAACCTTTCTTAAATCAGCTTAAAGAGATTGGATACGGCAACATTGCGTTTGAGGATTGTTCCCTTGAACTGGATAATTTTGCGGCGGAAAAAATGTTAAGAGATGGAACCTTGGAGGGGTGCTTCTGTAAGGAGGCACTGATACCTGTCGAAGGCAAGACAAGCTATTTTATTCTGACAGCAGAAAAACCATTGTAATATGCGGAGGTGTTAATACTATGAAAGAGGAACTTCTACTGCTCAAGCTTAAAGGATATTGCTGCAGCCAGATTATAATGGAGATGGGGCTTAAAAGATTAAACAAGGAAAATCCCGATATGATAACTGCCCTTGAGGGTCTTTGCGGCGGGGTACGAATAGGTAAAATTTGCGGTATTCTGTCTGCAGCTGTGTGTTTGTTTTTCCTTGCATCCCCAGACAACGCAGATGATTTATCTGAAGAATTTACAAAATGGTTTTCCAAATCATTTGGCCATGTTGACTGCGATGATCTGCTAGGAGGAAACGAGCAAAACAAAGTAGATAAATGTCCTTTGATGGTTGAAGCTTCCTTTGAAAAAATAACAGATCAGATGGGCTGGGACTGAACAAAAGTCTTAGATGCATTCCCCCTGCCGGGCTGTTGAAAACCGCTGTGGATGGGGGAATATTTTTTTGCCGCGGTTTAAAACGTATTCGACCGTATCTCATATTAGAAAAAAATGGTTGTCTGTTTACAATAATTATAGTAAAATAAATATTATATCCGATACATTTAAAAAGTGAAAGGGAGGACAATGGCCAAGGAGAATAACGGGATGTGCGAGCGTCCGAAAATCGAAAAAGTGAAAACAGATACCGCGGTCGAGTTTGACGGGGCTGTAGCCCCCGGAAAGGAGATGGGTCAAAATATGATTAAAGTAGGAAAGCCGGCACCGGATTTTACGGCGCCCGCATTTTTTAACCGAAAATTTACCAGTGTGAGTCTCTCGGACTATAAAGGGAAATGGGTATCCCTTTGTTTTTATCCCGGTGACTTTACTTTTGTGTGAGCGACTGAGGTGTCAGCAGTTGCTGCCAAAAATGACGAATTCGAAAAGCTTGGTGTACAGGTGCTCTCTATAAGCGTTGACAGCGTTTTCGTTCATAAGATATGGAACGATATCGAGCTTTCAAAGATGATAGGAAAGGACATACCTTTTCCTATGTTATCTGATCAGGATGGAAGCATCGGGAAGCTTTACGGCATATACGATGAAGACTCAGGCGTTGAAACCCGTGGAAGGTTCATAATTGATCCGGATGGAAATGTCCAGGGATATGAGGTCCTTACGCCCCCGGTAGGGAGAAACGTCAGCGAAACCATAAGGCAGGTGCAGGCTTTCCAGCACGTAAGAAATGCCGGAGGAAAAGAAGCTACGCCTTCGGGATGGAAGCCTGGAAAGCCCACCCTGAAGCCCGGTCCCGATCTTGTTGGAAAGGTCTATACGGTGTGGAAGGTTGAGCAGGCCTTTGAAGAATAAATTGTAATTTTGTGTATTTTAGGTTGATAAGGAGGGAAAGTCCATGAAAAAGATCTTAATACCGATAGATGGTTCCGAGTATTCTGATCGGGCTGTCGATGCGGGCAAGAAAATAGCCGCAGCCTTCGGAAGCAAGGTGGTTTTGCTCAATGTAACCAGCATCATAACTTCTATGAACTATTATCCCACGATGAGAATGTCCCAGGTTCAGGGGATTATGGATTGGGACGGACTGATACAGAAGTCAAGGGATAGCTCCTGCAAAACTCTTGAAGATGCAAAAAAATCATTTAAAGACATGGAGGACAACGTGGAAACAGTTTGTGTCGATGAGCTTGGAGCCCAGGTTGCAGGGGCTATCATCGATTACGTAAAAAATAACGATATCGATATGGTGATTATGGGCTCAAAGGGAGTTGGATCGTTAAGCCAGCGCATGTATATGGGCAGCGTAACCACAAAAATCCTGCATTCGATTTCTAAGCCGGTTCTCGTGGTCCAGTAGCCGCTGATTTCTGAATCCGATGAAAAAGATTAAAGCCGGTAATTGCATATCTTTGCTGCTGATCATAGCGGGGATTGTATTGATCGCAATCCCCTCTGCAAGCCGCATTTATACCTGGTATTGGCAAAATCGCGCTTTGGAAAGCTATGATCAGCTGAGCGAAATTTTTACCGAGCAGGAAAACATCGGTGCCGGGGAGGAAACAGAGCCGGCTCCATCTTGGGACTCGAACATTGAAGAACCTGAAAGCGTAGCGGCAAAAGCAGCTGTAAAATCTATCGGCATCATTAAAATTCCGAAAATCGATGTGAATCTTCCTATACTTAAAGATGCGACAAAGAAAAATATGCTGATTGGTGCCGGGTGGCTTTCTGAGACCTCTAGGCCGGGGGATATAGGAAATGCAGCATTGGCAGCTCATAGAAGCTATACATACGGTCGTTTCTTTAATCGCTTGGATGAAATCGACATCGGCGATGAATTTCTGATCGAATTTGGCGGTGAGGAGTACCGGTATACTGTCTTTAACAAACTCGTTATTGAACCTACGGACAGGTCTGTCCTTGCGAGAAATAAAAAAGACAGGGTGGCGACCCTGATCACATGCACCCCTATCAGAATCGCGACGCATAGGTTGATAATTCAGGGGAAAATTGATGAACTTCAGTAGAAAACCCGCATTTGCGGGTTTTCTAATATTCCGAACGGATCAGAATTTAATAATCATCTGTCTGTGCACGTCTGTGTTTTTATGAGGTACGATTATGAAAAACATATTAGTTCTGGGGTCAGGGGCGCAGGGTTCGACGGTGGCCAGGTTCTTAGACAAGGAGATGGACGGATCCATGATAATTTGTGCTGACAAAGATCAAAAAGCTGTAGATGAAATTGTAAAAGATCTTAGAAACGGAAAAGGAATCCTTGTTGATGCTTCCTGTAAAAAAAGTATAATAGCTGCTGCCCGCGGTGTCGATTTAATAGTTAACGGCCTGCCCCTGCAATTTGGAAAAAATGTACTGGAAGCTGCTTTAGCAGTAAAAGCCGACTATCAGGATTTTGCCGCTGCAGAATCGATACATGAAGATTGGGTTCAGGGAATCAGGATTATGTACACTGAATACAGCAAAAGATTTAAAAATGCCGGAAGGACGGCCGTCATAGCGACGGGATCCGCCCCGGGTCTCATCTGCGTAGCCGCAAGAAATGCAATGCGTTATCTGGACAGCTGCGACACTATTTACAATATGGTCTATGAAGGTGTTGAGGCTAAACGGTTTATTCCGTTTTGGTGGTCCCCTGTTACAGCCTTAAACGATATGAGCGCTTTGGCATGCGCTTTTGAGAATGGCCGATTGATAAAGACCGAGCCCTTCAGCGATCCGATAGTTCGAAAATATAGTTATTTAAATAAGGAAATAACGTTCGTCGAGCACGATCACGATGAGCCCGTACACATGGGATTAAACGCGAAGGAATATTTTAAAGGGGCTAAAAATATC
>CAZHBR010000027.1:11733-12243 GCA_964530755.1 uncultured Oscillospiraceae bacterium
TTTTGCCCGGCCTTTGTATAAAGCCGGCCTGCTTTCGCATATAGCTGTAGAAGTGGATGGGTGCCGGGTCGTTCCATTTAATGTGGTATTAAAGCACCTTCCTCCCGCCCCTAAGTATCGGGATGAAATTAAAGAAATATTGGAAGAGGGCCTTATCTCCGATGAAGGTGCGATGGTTGTTGAGGCCAGCGGCATCAAGGATAAAAAGCGCGTTAAAGTGACGACACATGTTTTTTCCCCCGGGCTTGCCGAATCATATAAAAGGGCCGGAATTACATCCGAAATGTACATTACGGGATATAGCGGGGCTATTTTTACAAAAATGTTTATAGAGGGGAAATATACCCAAAAAGGTCTGATTTCATCGGATATGCTCACTTTAGACCAAGTAGATTATTACCTTGAATGTGCAAAGAATTTGGGCATAACCCTCGATGTCGAGGTGGAGGAAATATAAAAGAAAGACTAACTATTAAAAGTCAAGCCCTAAAATGATAAACCTTGGATGAG
>CAZHBR010000028.1:0-11680 GCA_964530755.1 uncultured Oscillospiraceae bacterium
TAAAATAGCGTAAATGATATCGGATCACAATCAGTCTGCTGGTCGAAAGCTAATATCTTCTGGTCTTTTTCATCGCTTCCGGTAATAAATTTTTAGAAAGAGACTGGAGGAGCCTATGTTCATCGACGATGAGCTGATTTTTGATTTCAGCATCAATATGCCAAGGATACTTGTGGGGGGAAATACGGGGATCATAGACCACGTGAAGCAGATTATTATAATAGATGAGGGCAATGTGGTTGTCAGCTGTGGTAATCGCTATATTTCTATCACAGGAAAAAAATTGTTCGTAAGAGAATTGTCTGAAGAAAGAATGCTGGTATCCGGTGGTCTTGAACGAATCGAATTTTATGGGGGTAAGGAACGAGACAAGTAATGAATTATAAAACTGTTAAAGTGGAAGGCTTTGATCTTCATAAATTTTTAACATTATGCATTTTGGAAAATATCTCTGTATATCATATTCGTCAGAAGAACAGCATGGAGATGACTTTGCAGGTGTCGGCATCCGACTGGATAAAGCTTTCCAAAATAGCGGGGAACCGCTATCGCATTACAGTGTTGTCTGAAAATGGGATAGTGCCGTCAGTTAAACGTATTTTTTCTAAAAGGAGCATGGCGGCCGGTATCGCCCTTTTTTTATTCCTCATCTATTGGCAAAGTCTTTTCATTTCAGAAATAAGAATATATGGATATGAAGGTCTAAGTGAGAGGGAAATCAGAGAAAGCCTTGCAGCTGCAGGGCTCTATGAGGGATGCAGCAAAAGATTGGATCCTGACGAGGTAGAGATAAAGATGTTTCGTTCTCATCCGGAGCTCTGTTTTATTGGTATTAGCTACACAGGTAATTTGGCAGAGGTCAACCTGGTTGAGGGTTCTTTTATGGAGCCCGGCCCGGATAATGATGTGCCATGCGACGTTGTAGCGGAAAAGGATGGATATGTACAAAAGATAATAGCAAGACAGGGAAAAAAGGAAGCGGAGGAGGGTCAGTTTGTTCGCAGGGGTGACGTCCTGATTTCCGGGTCTATGCCCATCGAAGACAAGACGTATAAAAGAGATCCTGATGGCACGGGATCCCTGTTACGCTATGTTCATGCAGAGGGAGAGGTCTATGCAAAGATAATTTACAGGTTTGTCGTCTATCAGGAAAAATATGAGACCATCAAAGAACTGAGCGGCCGCAGCATTCCGGGTATAGAATTCGGCATCGGAGGGTTTTCGCTGAATACAATGGATATCATAAGTCCGTATGATGCCGCAATCTGCGAGAAGAAAGTGCTTGTAAACCAGATCAGGCCGATACCACTTTCTTTTTGCGTAAATCATCAAAAAGAAGTGAATCTCATTAAAAAAGAGCGGGATGAAGAAGATTTTGAGCGTCTTGCAAATCAACAGGCCAGAACTGCTATACGGGAAAACATTCCGGAATTTGTCGAAATAATAAATAAGAGTTTGAAGTTTTATCCGGAAGAAAATATAATAAAAGTAGTGATCATGGTTGAAACTTTAGAGGAGATAGGTACAACAAAGGGTTTTGACATCCCAAAGGAGGGCGTACAAAAGATTGAATACGATTAAGGCTGAAGAGGTAAAGATTAAAATCGATAACGTGCAAGGAAGCAACGAGTTGTTTGGCAGCCTGGACATCAACCTTAAAATATTAAAGGAGCATTTTGATGTAGAAATAATTCAACGCAAAGATGAATTAATTTTAAAGGGCAAGGAAGCGGCTTTGGCCGAAGGCGTTATAAGGGAGCTATTGGATATTATAAATGCCGGAGAAAAATTAGATCAGCATAAAGTCAGCTATGTTATAAGTCTTAAGCAAAGGGGTCTTTCCTATAAAGATAACAGCAGCATTAACGATGTGATATGCTTTACGCATCGCGGCAAGCCGGTTAAAGCCAAAACAATTGGCCAAAGTCATTATGTTGAAAACATTAAAGAAAGCGATATCGTTTTCGGAATAGGTCCCGCCGGCACCGGAAAAACTTACGTGGCGGTGGCCATGGCTATAAGTGCATTAAAGAATAAAGAGGTGGAAAAAATTATCCTGGCCAGGCCCGCTGTAGAGGCAGGGGAGAGATTAGGCTTCCTTCCCGGTGATCTTCAGGAAAAGGTTGATCCCTATCTTCGCCCACTTTACGACGCACTTTATGATATACTGGGTCGTGACAGTACTTTAAGGCTCAAGGATAGGGATATTATCGAAATAATTCCCCTAGCCTATATGAGGGGCAGAACTCTCGATAATTCCTTCATAATTTTAGATGAAGCACAAAACACTACAATAGAGCAGATGAAGATGTTTCTTACCAGGCTGGGCTTCGGCTCAAGGGCTGTGGTGACAGGTGATATAACGCAGATAGATCTGCCTAAAGGAAAGAAATCCGGACTGATCGATGCATATGAAGTGCTTTCCGATGTAGGAGGACTCGGATTCTGCTTTATGAAAGATACCGATGTCGTCAGGCATCCCCTTGTGCGCAGGATCATAAATGCATATGATCAATTTGAATTAAAAAAGCCCAGGGAGGCGGATCAGGAAAGGAACGGGTAAAGCAGTGGAGATAGATTTCAGTGACGGGAGAATGCCCGGCAGGGCCATCGTAGACCTGATGATAAGGGCGGGAGAAATTTGCATATCGGAGGAAGGGCTTCCCTCTGAACGAGTTTCAGTTTCCGTGACTTTTGTAAGCGGAGAAGAGATTCGCGAGCTTAATCGCATGTATAGATCTTCCGACGTGCTGACTGATGTGCTTTCTTTTCCCCAGTACGAGAAAATAAATGAAATCCCAAAGCAGGGAGATATACTACTTGGGGATGTGGTCATCTGCACAGAGCAGGCTTTGCTTCAGGCAGATGAATATGGCCATTCAGCCGAGCAGGAGCTGGTTTATCTGTTTGTGCATGGACTTTACCATCTGCTTTGTTATCGCCACAAAGATGAAGCAGAAAGGGAAAGAATGCGCGAGCATGAAGAAAAAGTTATGGAAAAACTGGGTCTGATTCGTCAGGAAGGGTGGTTAGCCGGTGAAGGGTGAGCAAGGCGCTATAAGCGATAAAGGTTTGTTTTTAGAAGCAAAGTCCGCACTTGTCAAAGCGTATGCTCCGTTTTCCGGGCTGCACGTGGGGGCGGCGCTGTTAACCGGATCAGGCGAAATTTTTACAGGCGTCAATGTAGAGAACTCTTCTTACGGAGCCAGCATCTGCGCCGAAAGGACAGCATTTGTAAAGGCAATTTCCGAAGGTCACAGGAAATTTCAGGCCATTGCGATCGCAACAGATAAAGGCAAGGCTCTTCCCTGCGGGATTTGCCTCCAGTTTATGTTTGAGTTTGGAAAAGACCTTCGTATAATTACAGGAAAAGATGAAAATCATCTGGTTGTTTTCGTCTTGGATGAACTTCTGCCGGGAGGGTTTAAAATATTATGAAATCCGGATTTATAGGAATTATAGGGCGTCCGAATGTGGGGAAATCCACACTGTTAAATGCAATTTTAGGAGAAAAGGTCGCGATAACATCGGACAAACCCCAGACTACCCGTAACAATTTGCGCGGCATTTATACGAGGCTAAAGGGAGAAGGGCAAGACTTTCAGCTCATATTTGTGGATACCCCCGGTATACACAGGCCAAGAAATAAGCTGGGTAAATATATGATGGACATGGTCCTTAAGACATTAAATGAGGTGGATATCGTTCTATTCATAATAGATGATGAATCCGGAGCAAATAATTACATCATGGAGCTGTTGGATAAAACCGAAACGCCAAAAATTCTGCTGATAAACAAGATAGACAAGATTCAGCCAGATCGATTTAAAACAATGTATGAAGAATACGAGGCTATAGGAAAATTTACGAAAATAATAGGAATTTCAGCCCTTTTCGGGAAAAACATTTCCGAATTACTCGATTTCATAGGGACCCTTGTAGCGGATGGTCCTATGTATTTTCCTATGGATATGTTGACGGATCATCCGGAACGTTTTCTTGTAAGTGAAATTATACGCGAAAAGGCTTTGATGTATCTTGAAGAGGAGGTTCCACACGGTATAGCAGTTGAAATCGAAAGCTTTAAAGAAGATAATGATATCGTGAGAATAGGGGCTGTTATATATTGCGAAAAAAAATCGCATAAAGGTATAATTATAGGAAAAGAAGGCAGAAAACTTAAGGGAATAGGGAAAAGCGCGAGAAAAGAAATTGAAGGCTTATTAGGTATAAAGATCTTTTTGGAACTATGGGTTAAGGTCAGAGAGGATTGGAGAAACAGTCAGTTTGCAATCTCTTCTTTTGGATACAATAAGGATTGAAATGCTCTATGTACGCAGAGACAGAAGGTATAATGCTTAAGCAGATCAAGATTGCAGGCGGAAGAAGAATGCTTGTTCTGTTTACTAAGAGATACGGGAAGATTAGCGCCGGCACTTCTTTAAATGAAAAAGGGAAAAGCAGATCAGCGCTTTCACTTCGGCCTTTTACGCACGGCTCATACGGGATAAATAAAACGGGGGAAAACTATCATGTGAATAAGGGTCAGGTTTTGTCAAGCCACTACGGTATCGGGGAAGCGCTGGAAAAATATATGTGCGCTTCATATGCCTTAGAGGTTACAGAGAAATTCCTGCAGGAGGATTGCCCCGCACCCGGAATATTTACCGATCTTGTCGATTTTTTAAACATGATAGAAAAGCGCAATAAAAAACATGAGACTCTCGTAATTGCCTATCTGTTCAGGCTGTTAAAGCATTCCGGATGTGCCCCCGTGCTCGATTCATGTATATTGTGCGGCTCAAAGGAGGGACTGTACTGTTTGAATGTATCTGAGGGAGGACTGTGCTGCGATGTATGCAGGGACAGATTTCTGTCTAACGAGCGATTGATTTATCCAATGGAGTTTGCTATAGTAAAAGTGCTTGGATATATTATGAAGAACCCGTTGCAGGTACTTGAAGGTCTGGCCATAGATGACGCCACTACCCGCAAGCTTTTGGCGCTTCTTAAAGACTATCTGGCATGTCACTTGGACATAGGCGGACTGAAAAGCGAGGAGTTTATAGAGAACTTGTGATGGCTTATAATCTATCCCTGTAATATGGAGGAGTAAAGGCGGTGTTAGTATGGAAATAACTTTAGAAAAAATTGAACTGGTTAAAGACAGGACCGGTGTAAGTTACAAAGAGGCCAAGGAGGCCCTGGAATCTGCTAAAGGCAGCGTTGTGGATGCCATTATCGGTATCGAAGAATCCATCGATCTTAAAGCCAAAAATAAGATCGGCGATCAAAGTGCCCAGATTATGGACAGAATTAAAGCAGCCATACACAAGGGCAATGTTTCCAAAATTATTGTGAAAAAAGACGGGGATATTCTTTTGAATCTGCCTGTTAACGTCGGCCTTATAGGAACTGTGCTGGCACCCTGGGCGGCTGTAGCCGGTGTTATAGCCGTATTCGGTACGAAGTGCACGGTGGAATTGGTTAAGGATAATGGGGAGGTAATAGAGGTAAGCGAAATTGCGCAAGATACCCTCGACGTAGTCAAGGAAAAGGGCTCGGCTTTAGCTGACGAGGTTAAGGAAAAAGGAGCCGATGTAATCGATTCCGTGCGAGTTAAAGCCAATGATGCTATCAATCGCTCCGTTTACAAGGATGAGGATTTTGACTGCGCCTGTGGAAGCGATCGGGAATGTGATGATGATTGCAACTGCGGTTGCACCGATAGCGATGAAGAATAGTAACGATAAAATAAACAGGATGGAGTAAGAGCAATATCATGAGCAATAATGTTTCATTGGACTTGATCGTTTCCTTGGCAAAGTCCAGGGGTTTTGTATTTTCAGGATCAGAAATATATGGAGGTTTGGCAAATACATGGGACTATGGACCTATCGGAGTTGAACTAAAAAATAACGTGAAGCAGGCCTGGTGGAAAAAATTCATTCAGGAATCTAAATACAATGTGGGCTTGGATTCTGCCATCCTTATGAATCCTGAGACCTGGGTTGCATCCGGCCATGTAGGGGGGTTTGCGGATCCTCTGATCGACTGCAGAAGCTGCAAATCCAGATTTAGAGCGGATAAATTGGCGGAAGATTATACTAATGTCAAAGATGACATGGAAATAACGGTAGATGGGTGGTCCAATGAAAAACTGGAAGCCTATATTAGAAATGAAAATATTAAGTGTCCCGAGTGCGGTAAAAATGATTTTACGTCGATCCGTAAATTTAATCTAATGTTTAAAACTTATCAGGGAGTTACTGAAGACTCCCAATCTGAAATATATCTTCGCCCTGAAACCGCCCAGGGTATTTTCGTTAATTTCAAAAATACAGCGAGAACTACACGTAAGAAAATACCTTTTGGTATAGGCCAGATTGGAAAATCGTTTCGCAACGAGATTACCCCCGGAAATTTCACTTTCCGAACAAGAGAATTTGAGCAGATGGAGCTTGAATTTTTCTGCAGGCCCGGTACCAACGCCCAATGGTATTCTTATTGGAGAGAATTTTGTGTCGATTGGCTGATTTCTCTGGGGTTGAAGAAGGAGAACATCAGGATGCGGGATCACGAAAAGGAGGAATTATCACATTACAGCAATGCTACTACCGATATAGAATATCGTTTCCCCTTCGGATGGGGTGAATTGTGGGGTATAGCTGATCGAACAGATTTCGATCTGAAACAGCATATGGATCATTCAGGTCAGGATATGTCATATCGCGATCCTGAAACCGGTGAAAAATATATACCTTATTGCATTGAGCCTTCGCTGGGCGCCGATAGGGTTACTTTGGCCTTTCTTTGCGATGCCTACGACGAAGAAGTTCTTTTTGATTCATCGGGAAAAGAGGATAAAAGGGTTGTGCTTCGTTTGCATCATGCACTGGCACCTGTTAAGGCTGCAGTTCTTCCACTAACGAAAAAACAGACAGAGGCGGCTGAAACTGTCTGGGAGGAACTTTCAAAACATTTCATGGTGGATTTCGATGTGTCCGGCAGCATCGGTAAACGATACCGCAGACAGGACGAAATCGGAACCCCCTTCTGTATAACTGTAGACTTTGATTCTGCAAAAGATGGTTGCGCGACTATTAGGGAGCGGGACAGCATGGAACAAATCCGCATCCCGATAACAGGCATCTTGGAGCATTTAACCGAAAAGTTATTTTTTTAGGGGGGTCAAGAATTAAAATGAAAAGAAAATACGTTTACACATTTCAAGAGGGCGATGGGTCCATGAGGGAGCTGTTAGGCGGAAAAGGGGCTAATTTAGCCGAGATGACTAACCTTGGAATGCCGGTTCCGGAAGGCTTCGTGATTACAACCGAAGCTTGCACAAAGTACTATGATGACGGTGAAGTCATCGGAGACGATATACGGGATGAGATACTGGCAAACATTAAAAGGCTGGAAAAGATTACCGGTAAAAAACTGGGCGATGCCGATAATCCCCTTCTTGTTTCGGTGCGCTCGGGGTCAAGGGCATCTATGCCGGGTATGATGGATACAGTACTTAATTTAGGGCTAAACGATGAGGTTACGGCTATCTTTGCAAAGAAGACAGGGAATCCCAGATTTGCTTATGATTCTTATCGGCGGTTTATCCAAATGTATTCCGATGTGGTTATGGAGGTCGGTAAATCCTATTTTGAAAAACTGATAGACGAAATGAAGGAAAAGAAAGGCGTTGTGCTGGATACAGAGCTTAATGTCGACGATCTGAAGCAATTGGTCTTGCAGTTTAAAAAGGAATATAGGGAAAATGTAGGTGAAGATTTTCCCGATGATCCGATTACGCAGCTTTTCTCTGCAATTAAAGCCGTATTTCGCTCCTGGAACAATCCCAGGGCTATATATTACAGACGTATTAACGATATCCCTTCTCATTGGGGAACGGCGGTTAATATTCAGTCCATGGTTTTCGGAAATTTAGGTGACAATTCAGGCACAGGGGTCGCCTTTACAAGGAGTCCTGCCACAGGTGAAGCCAAGCTTTATGGGGAATTCCTTATGAATGCTCAGGGGGAGGATGTTGTAGCCGGTATCAGAACACCTATGCCCATTGAACAGCTTAAAAAGTTGAATCCAAAGATTTACGAAGAGTTTCACAACATCGCCTATACCCTTGAAAAGCATTACAAGGACATGCAGGATATGGAATTTACCATTGAAGAAGGTAAGCTTTATATGCTGCAGACAAGAAACGGTAAAAGGACGGCTACTGCGGCATTGAAGATTGCCTGCGATATGGTGGATGAAGGACTTATAAGCCAAAGGGAAGCGGTATCTATGATAGATCCCCGGCAGTTGGATTCTTTACTGCACCCCCAATTTGATGTAAAGGTACTTAACGTCTCTAAGCCCATCGGCTCTGCCCTTCCTGCATCTCCCGGGGCAGCGACGGGACAAGTGGTCTTTACGGCTGACGATGCCACAAAATGGGCAAAAGACGGGTCAGACGTGATACTCGTTCGTTTAGAGACCTCCCCTGAAGATATTGAAGGAATGCATTTTTCTAGGGGCATTTTGACAGGAAGAGGAGGCATGACATCCCATGCTGCCGTTGTGGCAAGAGGCATGGGCATATGCTGCGTATCCGGTTGCAGCGAAATGGTGATAGATGAAGAGGGCAGAAAATTCACCTTGGGGAATTGCACTTTTCGGGAGGGGGATTTCATTTCGCTTGATGGTTCCACAGGCAATATATATGGGGATAAGATTCCTACCTCTGATGCTTCTATTTCGGGCGATTTCAATCGACTGATGACATGGGCTGACGAATATCGCGTGCTCAAGGTGCGTGCAAATGCCGACACAGCATACGATGCTGCAAAGGCTAAAAGATTCGGATCCGAAGGAATAGGTCTTTGCAGGACGGAGCATATGTTCTTTGATGTTGACAGGATAACGGCTATGAGGGAAATGATCGTCTCAAAGTCCTCCGGACAACGAAAATCCGCCTTAGCAAAGCTTTTATCAATGCAGCGAAAAGATTTTGAGGAAATATATGAAGAGATGGGAACCCTTCCCGTGACCATAAGATATTTAGACCCGCCTTTGCACGAATTCCTTCCATCTGATCTGGAAGATATCAAAGATCTTGCCAAAGAAATGGGAATGAACATTGAAGACTTAAAGGCTGTCATAAATTCACTTAGAGAATTTAATCCGATGATGGGGCATCGGGGATGTCGATTGGCTATTTCATATCCGGAGATCTCCGAGATGCAGACTAAAGCCGTAATCGAGGCAGCAATCAATGTTCAAAAGAAGCATCCTGAATGGAGCATTGTACCAGAGATCATGATACCTCTTGTAGGCGATGAAAAGGAATTAGCTTATGTAAGAAGTATAGTGACGGAAACTGCTGATGAAATCATTGCCCAATCAGGAATTGAGATGAAATATCAGGTAGGCACCATGATTGAAATTCCCAGAGCCTGTATTATGGCAGATACCATTGCTAAGGAGGCCGATTTCTTTTCATTTGGGACTAACGACCTCACCCAGATGACCTTTGGTTTCAGCCGTGATGATTCAGGCTCATTTTTAAATGCATATTACGAAAAGAAAATTTATGACAGCGATCCCTTTTCTAGGCTTGATGAAAAGGGTGTCGGCAAGCTTATAGAAACAGCAGTGACTCTTGGAAAAAAGGAAAAGCCGAATATCAAGCTCGGTATATGCGGCGAACACGGCGGAGATCCGGCAACAATTAATTTCTGCCATAACGTTGGTTTGAATTATGTTTCGTGTTCCCCTTTCAGAGTTCCTATTGCCAGATTAGCAGCCGCTCAGGCTGCAATTAGCAAAAAAGACTAATCTAAGTAATTTAGGTAAATGGAAACAAGGTATCGTGTCTAATGTAAAGGGCGACACCTTGTTTCTTTATTAGAATGCTCAGTCAATATATGTGATATAATGAACGTCGGCAGGAAAATGCGTAGCCTGACTTATATGGAAACCAGGAGGCAGCTAAAGTGAATAAAAAGATTACAATAATATTAATTTTTCAATGTATCATTCTTTTAATTCTTGCGGGATGCGGTCATTCTAATGACCCTGTTGAAAATACTTCCCTAAAGATATCCGATTATTATGGAGAATATATATTTGAGCGGATAGCATATATGCGCAAAGCCTCGGCAATAAGTGAGAAACAATATCAAAATGATTTAGAAACGGTTACGGAAACCTTCAAGGACGCAGAGTTTTCAATACAAGAGGGTTATTTTTATGAAACCTCAGGTGCGTTCGGGGAAAATGCATCGAAGGAATTCGAGTTTATCACCATGAAGGATTACGGTGAAAAATACTATGATGATTTGGCCAGGGAAACTATTAAGGATTTTAAGGGTCTTGGCACTGTATTTGACTATGATAATATCAAAAAAGAATTAAACGCCGATCAAATCGAGCATTATGTTATGTACTTTGAGGACGGGGTTTTGTTAAATCCCACGTTCTATATAACAAAAGATAATATTTTTGTTGCCATGGAGACCATATCTTTTGAAGAAAAAGAAGATAACTTAAAGGGATATACACATTATTTATTGAAGTTGACAAAAAATTGATGATGCAATGCGTTATTTGTTAATCTGACCACTGTATATTTTAGGGGTTGCTAATCGGCTGTGGGGTGAAATTTTGTTCATAGGTTGTCATTTATCATCGGCAAAAGGATTTGAAGCTATGGGGTGGGATGCCCTGTCCGTTGAGGCTAACGTGTTTCAATTTTTTACCAGGAATCCCCGAGGCGGAAAGGCAAAGGAAATAGATTCGGATGATGTGGAGAAATTAAATAAGCTGATAGAGGATAAAAGCTTTGGAAAACTTCTTGCACACGCGCCGTATACGCTTAATCCGGCATCGGATAAAACAAGAACACGAGAATTTGCCAGGATGGTAATGGAGGATGATTTGAATCGAATGGAGCATCTTCCAAACAATTATTACAACTTTCACCCCGGAAGCCATGTGGGGCAGGGGATTGCAACCGGAATCGATCTGATAATACAATTAATAAATGATGTGCTGTTACCCCGCCATACAACCACAGTGCTTTTAGAAACTATGGCGGGAAAAGGAACGGAAATAGGCAGCAGATTTGAGGAGCTGAAATGGATTATTGACGGTATAAAATTATCCGGCAATGTTGGGATTTGCCTAGATACATGCCATATTTATGAAGCGGGATACGATATAGTAAACGATTTAGAAGGCGTGTTGAATGAGTTCGATAAAATAATAGGATTAGATAAACTGTGTGCAATCCATTTAAATGACAGCAAGAATCCTTTAGGCAGCCGCAAGGACCGTCATGAAAAGATTGGAAAGGGGACCATCGGGCTTTCAGGCATACTTGGGATCATCAATCACCCAGATTTAAAACACCTCCCATTTTATCTGGAAACCCCTAACGATTTAAAAGGATATGGCGATGAAATCAAACTGTTGAAAAAAGCATATGTATGGGCCTGATATTCTGCGCTCGTGCTAAAAAACAGGAGAGCAGATTTCAATCTGCCCTCCCTGCAAAGGATGTTTTACTATAGTCCTAAAATACCTGCGGTAGCGAAGGCGATTAAGGATAAAATCATACCAAGCATACCGTAAGGTAACTGGGTTATGGCGTGGCGGAAGTTATCG
Source organism: uncultured Oscillospiraceae bacterium (assembly GCA_964530755.1). Taxonomy (GTDB): domain Bacteria; phylum Bacillota; class Clostridia; order Peptostreptococcales; family Anaerovoracaceae; genus CAYRNC01. Next base: position 11,665 of record CAZHBR010000028.1, read on the forward strand.
CATCCGCAGGCGGCCG
>CAZHBR010000029.1:0-4186 GCA_964530755.1 uncultured Oscillospiraceae bacterium
CCTATGGCAGACACTAAATTTTAGGAGGATAATCTTATGGCAGAGAACGAAAAATGCGTACCCGACGGATGTTATGACGGCTGCGGCTGCAGTGTTGACGAGGATGCGGATTATATCACCCTTGAGTTCGATGACGGCCAGGAGGTCGAATGCGAGATAATGGGAGTGTTCGGGACAGAGGGGAAAGAATATATTGCTCTCATTCCTATGGATGGAACCGATGATGTTTACATTTACGGTTACAAAGAAGTGGGTGAGGACGAATTCGAGCTGCTTGATATTGACGATGATGAGGAGTTTGAAAAGGCTGTAAAAGAATTTGAGGCTTTGACTGTAGAAGACGGCGAAGCCGATGAAGAATAAATTGTATTCTGACGATTGAAGGAAAGCCTGCGGTAGCGGGCTTTCAGTTTTTTACGGGTTTAAAGCGTTCCTGACGAACAGAATGCATATTCCTAAGAAAACTAACGTATAAAGCAGGTTGCTTCTGCTGAAGCCGTTTTTTATAAGAGATGCGAATGACAGCGCTGCAGCTGCGAAAAAGAAAAGGGCTATTAAAAGCCGTTTTGTTTTTAAGGACATTATATGATGACCTCCCCGTCTGCGATTCAGATCGCGTGTAAGATCGCAATGATTCACATACATAATAGCTCTTGCGACAAATATCATAGCACAAAATGACGTTGAAGGAAATGGTCAATTGTTATATAATGGCCCGGGAGGTGCAAGGGATGAAACGTTACGATATCATCATCGTCGGAGCCGGAGCCAGCGGGGTTTTTATGACCTATGAACTGACAAAGCTAAAATCCGGGGCAAAGGTACTTATGATTGAAAGAGGTTCTGATCTAGGTAAAAGAATCTGTCCAATCAAGGCGGGAAAGACACCAACATGCATAAAATGCGCACCTTGTCATATTATGAACGGGTACGGAGGGGCCGGAACCCTGTCTGACGGTAAATATAATATAACTACACAGTTTGGCGGAGATCTTCACTTTTATGTGGGAACGGAAAAGGCCATGGAACTTATGGAATATGTGGACAGCGTGCTTTGCAAGATGGGAGGATCCGATGCAAAGCTTTATTCTACAGCGAATTCGGATCTGAAAAGGATAGCCTTGCAGCACAACCTTCACTTGCTGGATGCCAAGGTCCGTCATCTTGGAACCGATAGAAATGTGCGCATCCTGGGGGAAATGTTCAACTACACAAAGGATAACGTGGAAACCCTGTTTCATACTTCAGTAAAGAGCGTGGAAAAGGACGATGAAGGATTCAGGGTTATAACAGACACAGGAGATTCCTACAGGTGCCGATATCTTGTTTTAGCCACAGGCAGGTCGGGGTCCAAGTGGCTTTCTGATGTTTGCGAGAGCTTTAATATAAGGCTTAAAAAGAACAGGGTCGATATCGGGGTAAGGGTTGAATTGCCCGCAGTCATATTCAAACATATCACCGATGAGGTCTATGAGAGTAAAATTGTATATAAAACTGACAAATATAACGATTTGGTCAGGACCTTCTGCATGAATCCGTATGGGGAGGTGGTGGCGGAAAATACAAATGGCATTGTAACTGTAAACGGTCACAGCTATTCTGATCCTTCTTTGCAGACGGAGAACACCAACTTTGCACTGTTAGTTTCAAATAAATTTACAGAACCTTTTAAAAACAGCAACGAATACGGAGAATCTATAGCTAAGCTGTCCAACATGCTTGGAGGGGGCGTTCTTTTGCAGCGCTTTGGAGACCTGGTAAAGGGCAGAAGAAGCAGTGTTCGCAGAATGGAAAAGTGTTTTACAAGACCGACCCTCAAGGCAACACCCGGCGATCTGTCTTTGGTAATCCCCAAAAGGCAGTTGGACAATATCATTGAAATGGTGTACAAGCTGGATGAAATAGCTCCCGGCATGGCGAATGAGGATACCCTGCTATATGGGGTCGAGGTTAAATTCTATAATTCAAACGTGGAAGTTGACGGAAATCTTGAAACTTCTGTTCCGGGTATGTATGTGCTGGGTGATGGGTCCGGCGTTACGCATTCTCTGTCTCAGGCTTCGGCCAGCGGGGTGCTCGCAGCCAGGGTGCTATTTGAAAAAATCGGTTAAGGATTAATAGCTACTTTGATTGTAAGAGGACAATGAAGCTGAAGGATAAAGCAGCTATAGTTATCGGTACAAGTGCCGGTATGGGCAAGAAAATCGCCTATTATTTCGCTAAAGAGGGCACAACGGTGTATGCTGCTGCAAGGAGGGTCGAAAGGCTCAAGGAATTGGCAGAAAGCGTAAATGACCTAAAGGGTAAAATAATACCTTTTGCAGCAGATTTGACAAGTAAAGTATATGTCAGTAAGGTTCAAGCGGAATTGATGGTGTGATGGTAGAAAGGTTAAGCCCTTTGCGACTTAACCTTTACTCGGTCTCTTCTTATTTCATGATTATATATAATAGCCTGCATGAAATCCTGATTCTACTGCTTCCATACCTTGTCCGATTATAGAAGCATCTCCTACTATAACCAGTTTGTTTACTTTATCCTCCAGCTTCTTTTTCAGTGAATTTACGGGTTCTGAACCCAGTGCTATTACGACGTCCTCTATACCGTTTAATTCACCTGTTTTACCGTCCTTTTTATAGATAATGGAGTCTTTTTTTATCTCTACAACCTTCGTATTTTTATGAATTCTCGCCTTATTTCTTTCCAGGTATTCAAACTGGAAGTGATTCACAGAACCTTCGCCTTCCGGAGAAAGTTCATTTTGCATTTCAAAAAGCGTCACCTGTTTTCTTAAAGACGATAAAAATGAGCCCGTTTCCACACCCACTTCTCCCCCGCCGACAATAGCCACATTGTCACCTACAATCTTTTTGCTTGATAGCACATCAAATGCAGTAGATACATTTTCTCCATCTATGCCGGGGATATTTGGGATAAGCGGTTTTGCTCCAGTTGCAAGTATGACAGCATCCGGTTTTTCCGATTCAAGTATTTTTTCGTCAAAAGCAGTGTTCAGCTGGATTTTTACCCCGAGTTTGTCAAGCTGACGTTTTTGCCAAACGGTAAATGTCGCCAGTTCTTGCTTGTACGGGGGAACTGCGGCAAGAAGCCACTGTCCGCCCAGTCTGTCATCTTTCTCGTAGATGGTTACATCATGCCCCCTTCCGCCGGCTGCAATTGCAGCTTCCATGCCGGCAATACCCCCGCCTATTACAATTACTTTCTTCTTCACATCGGCAGGTGCATCCAGATATTCACCCTCACGGCCTGTTATGGGGTTAACCGTGCACTTAATGGGTTCCTTTTTGTAAAGCTGCGCAACGCATCCCTGGCAGCCTATGCAATAGATTATTTCATCTATTCTTCCTTCCCTAGCCTTATTCGGAAATTCGGGATCAGCAAGAGAAGCACGCGACATGCAGATCATATCCGCTTTTTCATTTCCCAAAGTCGCCTCGGCGATAAAGGGATCATTATATCTTCCTACTGTAATCACTGGTATAGAGACGGCATTGCGTATCTCTTTAGCGCAATCTGCAGAAAAACCGTGAGCTACGGCTGCAGGAGGAAGCATATAGTGTATCGTCGTATAATTGCCTACTGAAACGTGCATGATATCCGCACCTGCCGATTCGAACATTTTCGCCAATGCCCGGGAATCTGCTATCGTAAGCCCTTCTCCTTCAGGCAATAGCTCGGTGGCGGACATTCTATATATGATGGGAAATCCATCCCCTACCTTTTTGCGTATATCCTTTATTATTTCTACGGGAAAACGCGCTCTATTAATTAAGTCTCCTCCGTACTCATCAGTTCTCTTGTTAGAATAGGGAGAGGTAAATTCTTGAATGAGATATCCATGTGCGCCGTGTATTTCAACAGCATCAAATCCTGATTTTTTTACCCGCAGTGCTGCATCGCTAAATTCATTTACTATATCTTTGATTTCGGAAACAGTGAGTTCCCTGGGGGTATGGATTAATGACGGATCCTTAATCGGTGACGGGCCGACGACAGGGGCGCCGGTTGCAATTGTTTGACGTCCTCCATGTATAAGCTGTACGGCTATTTTAGCATCGTGCTTATGGGCTGCTTCAACAACTTTTTTTGCACCCTCTATCTGTTTGTCCATCCACATTCCAGAACATCGGTCAAATGCCCTTGCATCCTCTGTTACAGCCTGGGC